>NZ_JALXPE010000023.1 GCF_025143365.1 Microbacterium sp. p3-SID336
TCGGGGGCGTCGTCGGCGCGGCGCGTGCCGACACCCGGTTCGTCGTTGTGGATCGACTCGTCCGACACGCTCGCGTCGGACTCCGGGGAGACCCGGGCGGCCTGACCCGCTCCCGCATCCGCGCCGGCTCCGCCCGCGGGAACCTCTTCGCTCACGCCGGGTTCGTCACCACCGCGCTCGGCCAGGTGCGCCGCGACGCCCTCGCGGTCCGGGGAGGCGGCGCCGCCGACATCCGTCGGGAAGGAGTGGTCGGTCGGCTGGTCATCGGACTCGACCAGGTCCTCCTCCTCGGGCTGCATCGGCTCCTGGCTGTTGATGAGTGCCTCGGGATTCGACATGGTGCGCTCCTCTCATGGATGAGAGTCCAGCGTCCGTCGCGAGCGACGACCGAGCACCACCGTTGACAGGTGCGCACGCGCGGGGTAGTCGGTCCGGCAGCCCGGGCGGGCGCGCGCGGCTGTCGCTCCCGCGCACCCGCCCGGCGCGGTTCCTCAGCCCTTCGCGCCCTTGCGAGGCTTCAGGAACTCATCGGGTGCGTTCTTGGCCCGCTTCGCGGCCCGCTTCTCCTTGAGCGAGAGCTGCGGCGCCTTCTTTCCGGCGCGACCCGGTGTGGACTTTCCTGACATGTGCGCTTCCCCTTTTCGTGGCTGGCGTAACCCCTGACCATACCCGGAAGCGCAGGGAAGTCAAATCTCCCGCTGAACGGGAGAAAACCGCTCGTCGCGCGGGCTGTCTGAGGGCTCGCGAAACGCGTCGGGATCCGGCGTCGGGAGGACGTCCGCTGAGGCCGCGAAGGCCCGAGCCGCATCGCGTCGCGAGACCGGCGGGACCACCGAGCCGCTAACGTGTCGCGACATGGGCGTCTACCAGGACCTGGGGTTGCAGCCGCTGATCAACGCGTGGGGAACCGTCACCGCGGTGGGCGGGTCGCTGATGGCTCCGCAGGTGCTGGATGCCATGCGAGAGGCCGCCGGGGCCTTCGTCGACCTGCACGCACTCCAGCGTCGGGCGGGGGAGCGCATCGCGGACGCGCTCGAGGTCGATGCGGCGTGCGTCACGGCGGGCGCGGCGGCCGGGCTCGTGGTGGCGGCCGCCGCATGTGCGGAGGAGGCGGCCGAGCAGCGACCGCCCGACGACGGCCGCCCGGGGGAGTGCCTCATGCTGCGCGCACACCGGAACCGGTACGACGCGGCGGTGACGGCGGCCGGACTGCGCGTGGTCGAGGTCGGCTCGGGGGACGAGGTCACCGCTGAGGAGCTCCGGGCCGCGGTGACCGATCGCACGGCGCTGCTGCTGTTCATGGCGGAGGCGGAGGGCGTTGCGGGCTCGCTGCCGTTGGAGATCGTGGCAGCGGTGATGCGGGAGCGCGGTGTCCGCGTGGTCGTGGATGCCGCGGCGGAGCTGCCTCCGCGAACGGGCCTGGCGCGGCGGTTCGCGGCAGGCGCTGACCTCGTGGTGGTGAGCGGCGGCAAGGAGATCGGCGGACCGCAGTCCTCCGGCATGATCCTGGGTGGCGTCGAGCTCATCGACCGGTGCACGGCCCTCGCCTACCCGCACCACGGCATCGGCCGCGCGATGAAGACGGACAAGGAGACCATCGTCGGACTCATGACCGCGGTGGAGCTGTTCGCACGCCGGGACGAGAGCGCGCGCTTCGCGGAGTGGGAGCGCAGGAACGACGAGCTGCTGCGCGGACTGCGCGGCGTCAGCGGACTGGAGGCGCGTCGACACCTGCTGACCCGGCCTGGCATCCAACCGGCCTCCATCCCGCGGGTGTACGTGCGGCCGCTCCACCGCACGGCGGCTGAGGTCGCCGCCGCACTCCGCACGGGAGACCCGGCGATCGTGGTGGGCGTGGACGGCGACGACCTCGCACTGAATCCGCAGTGTCTGTCGCCCGCCCAGGTGCAGCCGCTGCTCCGTGCGGTGATCGCCGCCTGCGCTCCGCGCGTCGATCCGATCGAGGTTATGAATTTTCATTGACCGCGCGCTGTTTGTAGTTTAGTTTCGTCGTGACCACACCCGACGGCACGAGGGAACTCCATGCCCGCTCTGCGCGACCCCGCCCTGAGCCGCCTCGCCCACAGCCTGCTGTGGCCCGGATTCGCGGGTCGCACCGCGCCGGACTGGCTACGGCGCGCCCTCGACCAGGGCCTCGCCGGCGCCGTCTACTTCGAGCAGAACATCGACGCGGCCGATCCCTCGCAGGTGCGCGCTCTGTCCGCCGAGCTGCACGACGCCAACCCGGACGCCCTGATCGGCGTGGACGAGGAGGGCGGCATCGTCACCCGGCTGGAGGCCGCGGCCGGCTCCTCCACCCCCGGCAACGCGATCCTCGGTCGCATCGACGACCTCGACCTCACGGAGCGCACCGCTGCCTGGATCGGGGAGCTCGTGGCTTCCGCCGGTGTCGACATCGATCTGGCCCCCACCGTCGACGTGAACGCGAACGCCCGCAATCCGGTGATCGGCGTCCGCTCGTTCAGCGCCGATCCCGAGGTGGTGTCGCGGCACGCCGCCGCCTACGTGCGCGGTCTCCAGCGCGCCGGAGTCGCCGCCTGCCCGAAGCACTTCCCCGGGCACGGCGACACCGTGACCGATTCACACCTCGCCGCCGCGACCGCCGACATCACGCTCGACGAGCTGCACGCGGTGCACCTCCCGCCCTTCCGCGCTGCGATCGACGCCGGGGCGAAGGCGCTCATGACCGCGCACATCCGCGTCCCGGGACTCGGCGATCAGCCCGCGACGATGAATCCGGCGAGCCTGGCCCTGGCACGCGAGCTCGGCTTCGACGGCGTGCTCATCACCGACGCCGTCGACATGGCGGCGATCCGCGGCACGGTCGGCTCCGGCCCCGGGGCGGTGGCCGCTCTCGTCGCAGGCGCGGACCTCGTGTGCATCGGCAACCCCGCCCTCAACCCACAGGTCGGCGGAGAGCGCACGGACGAGGTCGAGTTCCTGGAGGTGCTGCACGCGGTCATCGCGGCCCTCGAATCGGGGGAGCTGCCGCTCGCGCGTGCGGAGGACGCCGCCGCGCGCCTCGCCGAACTCGCGGCCTGGCGACGTCGACAGCCTCCCGCGCCGGGACGCCCAGGCCCGTTCGACGGCGCCGCCCCGGCCGCGCGCGCCACTGTCGTCATCGGCGACGTGCGGCTGCGCGGGGGCGAGGTGCTGGCGATCGACGCCCGCACCAAGCGCAGCATCGCCGTGGGCGAGGCCGCCGACTTCTTCACCGTCGCGCTGCGGGAGTCGCGCGCGGTGGAGCGGATCTCGCTCGCGGGGCTGACCGAGGCGGAAGCCGCCGTCCACGCCGCGTCGGCAGCTGCTGCCCACCACGGAGAGGCTGTTCTGCTCGTGAACCAGCCGCAGAGCAGTCCGTTCGAGGCGGCCGTGCTCACGGCGGTGCTGCGGGCGCGCCCCGACGCGGTCGTGGTGTACGCCGGGTGGCCGGAGGAGACGCCGCCCGAAGCCGCGAGGGCCGTGCGCGCCCTCGGGGCGTCGCGGGCGACTGCGGTACACGTCGCGCGGCTGCTGATCGGGGCCTGAGGCGCCTGCCGGGGGCCTTGATAGCCTCGGAGCAGAACGGCGGAGGACGACCTCCGGCGGGATGACCTGTCTGGGGACGACCCCGGTGAGGAGCCCGCCGTGCACACCCCGTCCCCCTGGCCCTGGTGGGTCGTCTCCCTGGAACCGCGCAGCGCCAGAGGAACGCTCGTCCTGTGCGGCGTCGCCTTCGGCATGGTCCTCGCCGCCCGCACGACGACCGACGCCCGCGGGATGTGGTTCGAGCTGGTGCTCGCCTCCGCCTTCCTGCTGTGGGCGGCGGCGCAGTGGGCGTTCGTGGAGGCACGACGGCGGCGCGAGCGGGCGTTTCGTCGAGAGGTGGAGCAGTACCTGCGAGGTCGGAGCGAGGCGCCGCACGGGGACTGATCGACGGCGCGCCCTTCGCCCGTTGTTTTGAATGACTCAAAACAACGTGGTACGGTCGGAGGGAACCGACGGCCAGGCCGAGGCTCCTCCCGTCGCGCCAGACGACGATCCGGAGGAGCACGCGGGTCGCAGCTCGCGCACCATCGCAGGGGGACTCGTCCCCCTCTCCGGCGTGCGCGCCGCCAGGGGCATCCGCACCCCTCCGCGCGAGCCTGCCGTCGTACCGCAGAGAGGAACACGTCATGGAAGAGACACGACCCACCGGTCGCACGAGCCCCGCCATCCCGTCGATGCCGCACGCGATGGGACGCGGCGCCCGCGAGGACATCATCTGGGAGGCTCTCGAGCGCATCGACGGCAAGCCCGCTCCCGCGGTCGGCTCCATGCAGGCCGCGATGGGGAACGAGGCGCAGATCCAGCTCGTGCACGATGTGATCCGCGCCTACCTGGATCACCGCGGCGCGACGGATACGCGCGAATGGGCCTTGCGCGCGGGCGGTGCCTCCTGATGCGGCGCTCCACCATCACGCGCACTCCCGAGCAGATCCTCCGGGTGCACGCCGCCGAGCTGCGAGCCGAGGCCACGGACTGCCCGCCCGACCACGCCGTCGCCCAGCTGGCGTCGCCCGGCCTGAGCGGGAACTCCGTCGTGGTCGTGCCGACCGAGCCGACACCGCCCGCCTGGATCGTGCTCGACTACGCCGACGGCCGCGAGCGACTGTGGCGTCGGCGATCCGACACCGGCGGCACGCTCTCCTTCGCGCTGGTCGAGGACACCGCCTCCACCGGCTACGTCAGCGCGCGGACCGCCCCCGCCACGCCTTGAGCGCCATCTGGACCGCGATGCCGACGAGGTACACGGCGAACAGCGCGTTGCCGACCACCGGGTCGACGAGCGTCGCGGTCCAGGCGCCGAGCGCGGTGGTCGTGCAGGCCGCGATGCCGATCAGCAGCGCGGGGCGCAGCTCCACGTTCCGGGTGCGGAGGTTTCCGACCGTGCCGGAGAGGGCGGCCGGGATCATCATCAGCAGGGACGTGCCCTTCGCCTCCAGGTCGCTGGTTCCGAACACCATCATCAGGAACGGCACCACCACGATGCCTCCGCCCACACCGATCAGGCCGGACAGCACGCCGGTGCCGACGCCGAGCACCAGCAGGGCGATGCCCGTCGGCCAGGTCAGATCGAGGGCCGCCTCCCGGGACGGGACCACCAGGAACAGACTCACGATCACCAGCACCAGGAACGCGACGAACAGCCACCGCAGCACGGTCTGCGAGATGCGCGGCAGCAGGCGCGTACCGAGCTGCGCCCCCACCACGGCGCCGGCCGCGAGGATCAGCGCAGGCACCCACGCGACATTGCCGGACACCGCGTAGGAGATGACCCCGATGCTCGCGGTCGGCACGATCGCCGCGAGCGAGGTGCCCGCCGCACGACGCTGATCGAAACCGCACAGCAGCACGAGCAGCGGCACGATCACCGTGCCGCCGCCGACCCCGAACAGCCCGGAGAGCAGTCCCGCGGCGAGGCCGATGCCGAGGAAGAGGAGCACGGCGCGTGCGCCGCGGTGGTCGGTGCTGCGGGTCACGCGGGCACTCCTTTCGGGGGTGTCGCCCTTCGGCGGACGGCTCATCGGGAGGACCGCGGCACGACCGCGCCGGCGTGCACGACCGTCTGCACGCGGAGCTCCTGGTCCAGCAGCACCACGTCAGCGCGGGCTCCCACGCGCAGAGCGCCGCGGTCGTGAAGACCGACGAGGGCCGCCGCGGTGCCCGACGCCAGCTGTCCCGCCGCCAGGGGGTCGATGCCGAGACCGCGCACCCTGGCGTGCGCGTGGGCCAGCCGCAGCGCGGAGCCGGCGAGCGTGTCCGTGCCGCGGAGGGTCACGCGGCTGCCGCGCACCGACACCAGCCGATCCGGGAACGAGTGGTCGCCGTCGGCGAGACCCGCGGCGGCGGACGCGTCGGTGACCAGTGCCGCCCGTTCCGGGCCCACCGCGGTCGCAGCGAACCGCAGCACCGCGTCGTGGAGGTGGTGCCCGTCGGCGATCAGCTCGATGCGCACCCGCTGGTCGACCAGGGCCGCGCCCAGGAGCCCGGGGCGTCGGTGGTCGAGCGGCGGCATGGCGTTGAACGCGTGCGTCACCAGTCGTGCGCCCGCGTCGAAGGCCGCCGCGGCCTGGACGACGTCGGCGTCGCTGTGCCCGAGCGCGAACAGCACCCGATCCGCGAAGGCGGCGATCAGCTCGACCGCCCCGTCGAGCTCGGGCGCGATCGTCATGATCACGGGGAGATCCTCGGCGTCGGCGAGCAGCTCCTCCAGCAGGGCGGCGTCCGGGCGGCGGAGCGCGGATCCGTTCTGGGCCCCGCGGCGGAGCGGCGACAGGAAGGGTCCCTCCAGGTGGACGCCCACGATCGAGGGGGCCTCGCCCGAGCGGACGACCTCCACGATGCGGCGCACCGCCTGCCGCATGGCCTCCGCCGGCATCGTCGCGACGGAGGCGAACATCGCGGTCGTCCCTGCGGCGAGGTGCCCGCGGGCGACGGCGACCACGTCCTCGCGCGTCCCCGCGTAGATCGAGGCGCCGTCGCCGCCGTGGCAGTGCAGGTCGACGAACCCGGGCAGGACCCAGCCCTCGCCCGCATCGAGCATGGCGTCCGCGGCGGGCGCAGGACCATGGCCGAGCTCGGCGATGCAGCCGCCCTCGACGCGGAGCCATCCATCGAGCACCCCGTCCGGGGTCACCACGTGCCGCCCGGCGACGACCGTCATCGGCCCAGCAGGGCGTCGGCCGCGGCGAGCGCGCACGCACGGGACGAGCCGTAGGTGCGCACCCAGGCGCGGAAGTCCGAGTGGTCGTCGTGCTGCACGCCCATGTCGAGCACGATCGCCTCGGGGTGGTCGGCGCGGAGCTGCGCGATCACGGGCTCCTGCCAGTCGAAGCGGTGCGGGCTGCGCAGCAGCAGCACGAGCGTGCCGTCGTCCCCGTACTCCTCGGCGAACTCGGACACCGCACCCGACAGCATCTGCTCGCCCGCGTAGGTGTCCGCCGAGAGCCGGATGGTCTCCACGGTCAGTCCGCCCTCCGTGAGGAAGCGCTCCACGTCGCCCTCGGCCCGTCCGGCCGCCGGGGAGGCGACGGGGTCCAGTCGCACCACCAGCACGTTCTGCGTGGTCACCGCGGCATCGCCGCCGACGGAGATCACCTCGCGGGCCAGTCGCTCCCCGAGCGTCGGATCGGGCTCTGCGTCCGCGGCGGGACGCGAGCCCATGCGGGCGAGACGGTCGTTCGCCTCCTCCAGCCGCTGGGCGTCGAGCCGACCCTCGTCCACCGCCGCCGTGATCGCCGCGACGACGCGGTCCACGTCCTCCCCGAAGGACCACGACCCGAGGCAGAGCGCATCGGCCCCCGCGGCGAGCGCGAGCACCGCGGCGTCGCCGATGCCGGCGTGGTCGCGCACCCCGCGCATCTCCAGGGCGTCCGTGATGATGACGCCGTCGAACCCCAGCTCCTCGCGCAGCAGCCCGGTCATCACCGGGCGGCTGATCGACGCGGGGAGCTGATCGATGCGCGAGAGCCGCACGTGCGACACCATGATGCTGTCGACCTCGGCGTCGATCGCGGCGCGGAACGGATCGAGGTAGTGCTCGATGAGGTCTTCGCGGGAGAGATCGACCTGCGGCGTGCCCAGGTGGGCGTCCGTGCCGCTCAGGCCGTGACCGGGGAAGTGCTTCGCGCATGCGCTGACCCCGGTGGACTGCAGCCCCTCGATCCAGGCGGCGGCGTGCCGGCTCACCTGCGCGCGGTCAGCGCCGAAGGTGCGGATGCCGTTCGGGCTGAAGGGGTTGACCGCCACGTCGACGGCCGGGGCCAGATCCCAGTCGATGCCGGCCTGGCGGAGGGAGAGCCCGATCTCGCGCGCGATGCGCCGGGTGCTCTCCTCGTCGTCGATCGCGCCGAGCGCGTAGTTCCCCGGCACGGAGATCCCTCCCGCGTTCTCCAGTCGGCTGACGTCGCCGCCCTCCTCGTCGGTGGCGAGGTGCAGTCGCGGGTTCTCCGCCCGCATGGCCGCGGTGAGCTCACGCACCTGCGCGGCGGAGACGATGTCCCGGCCGTAGATCACGAAGCCGCCGAGGCCCGCGGCGATACGCGGGGCGGCCCAGCGGGGGAGCCGCGTCCGGCCCACGCCGGGGAAGAGCACGCCGTGGGCGAGGCGGGCGATGTCTGTCATGGGTTCTCCTCGGGGGATCGGGTCAGCCCTTGACCGCGCCGCTGGTCATTCCGGCGACCAGGCGGCGCTGCACGAGCAGGAAGAAGATGAGCACGGGGATGGAGAAGATGGTCGACGCGGCGATCATCGCGCCGTAGTCGACGCCCTCGGAGGTCTGGAACGACACCAGCCAGACCGGCAGCGTGTAGTTCTCCTGCGAGCGCATGATGACGTAGGCGAACAGGTAGTCGTCCCACGCGTTGATGAAGGCGAAGATCGACGTGGCCACGACCCCGGGGGCGAGCAGCGGCAGCACGACGCGGACGAAGGCCCCGAAGCGGCTGAGACCGTCCACCATGGCGGCCTCCTCGAGCTCCACCGGGATCCCCTCGACGAAGCCGCGGAGGGTCCAGATGGCGAACGGCAGCACGAACGTGAGATACGTGAGCACGAGGCCGGGGAGCACGTCGAGGGCGCCGACCTGCCGCAGCATGAGGTACAGCGGGATGACCATGGCCGACCCGGGGATCATCTGCACGAGCACCAGCACGACCAGCAGCACCTTGCGGCCGATAAACGAGAAGCGGGCGCTGGCGAACGAGGCGCCGAGCGCCACGATCATGGAGAGGACCACGGTCGCGAGCGACACCACCAGGGAGTTGCGGAAGAACACCCAGAAGTTCGAGGAGTCCAGGGCGCGGGCGAAGTTGTCCACGCTGATCGGCCACGGGAAGAACTCGGGCGTCTGGCTCATGATGCTGCCGGGCTCTTTGAAGGCCGTGTTGAACATCCAGTAGACGGGGAAGATCATCACCACGGCCACCGCGACCGCGACGACGTTCGCGACCGTGCGGCGCCTGCTGAGGTAGCTGCTGCGGCTCATCGGACATCCACCTGCTTCACCTGTCGTCGGACGTAGAACACGGCGAAGGCGGCGAGCAGCCCCACGGTGATCATCGAGATCGCGGCACCGCCGCCGTAGTCGTTCGCGCTGAACGCGGTCGTGTAGGAGTACACCGCGAGCGTCGTGGTCTGCCCCGACGGTCCGCCCTGGGTCAGCACCCAGAACGGCGTGAACGAGTTCACCGACCAGATGACCTCCAGCACGATGAGGATCGCGAGCACGGGCCGCATCATCGGCAGCGTGATGTGCCGGATGGTGTCGAGCGCGTTGGCGCCGTCGAGCCCTGCCGCCTCGTACATCGAGGTCGGGATCTGCCCGAGCGCGGCGTACATGGTGAGCACCACGAACGGCAGCCCCTTCCACACGATCAGCAGCACGATCAGCGCGAGCGCCTCGACGGGGTTCGAGAACCAGTCGTGCGCCCGCAGGTCGCCGAAGACGCCGAGCTGCGTCAGCAGCCAGTTCGCGACGCCGTACTGGGGCTGGAACAGCCACTGCCAGATGAGGGCCGCGGCGACCATCGGCATGGCCCAGACCAGCACGAGACAGACGGTGAGGGCGAGACGCGCCCAGGGGGAGGTGCGCAGCAGCAGCTGCGCGAGGAGGAAGCCCAGCGTCATCAGCAGCGCGACGCACAGCAGCGTCACCGCGAACGTGCGCAGCAGCACCATCCAGAACTCGGGGTCTCCGAGCACGTCCGCGTAGTTGTCGAAGAGGACGAACGGCGATTCGCCGGTGAACAGCGACCGGGAGTCGTACTTCTGGAAGCTCAGCACCGCGAGGCGCACGATCGGGTAGCCGAGGATCACCACCAGGACGATCGCCGCGGGGGCGACCAGCAGGTAGGGCAGCGCGCTGCCACGGCTCCGGCGGCGTCGCGCCGGGCCGGCCCCGCCCGGTCGCGCGGACCGGACGGGGGCGGCGGGTGCGAGTTTCGTCATGCTCTCTGCTTCTGGTCAGTCGCCGTAGGCGTTCAGCGTCTTGGTGACGTACGCGTCGTAGTCGGCGGTGGCCTTCTCCAAGTCGGCCCCGCCGACGACGGAGGAGAAGAACTGCTCGTTGTACCGCTCGCTCTCCAGCGTCGACTGCCCGGGGCTGGCGGGAAGGGACTTGTTGCTCTTGGCCGCCTCGCTCGCCACGATCATGTGCTCCGGCATGTCGTCCGGCGTGAAGGTCGGGGAGATCGGGATGAGGTTGAGCTCCGAGCCGAACCGCGCCTGCATCTCCCCGCCGGTGATGATGCGCAGGTAGTCCTTCGCCGCCTCCGGGAAGTCGGTGTCGGCGGCGATGCCGATGGTGGAGCCGGCGACGATCACCGGCAGCGGCTCGCCCTCTTCGTAGCCGGGCATCACGAAGTAGCCGATGTTCCCCTCCATCGCGGGGTTCTTCTCGACCACGGCCGCCGGCTCCCAGCCGCGGACGTAGGCCATGGCCGCTTGCCCGTCGGCGAAGATCTGGGTCTGGTCGGGGTTGTTGGTGTTCACGCCGACCGACGACGGGGTCGAGCACGTGTTCTGGAATTCGGTGAACGCCGTCAGCCCCTCCACCGCCTTCTTCGAGCTCATCGTGGCCTTCCACTCGCCGTCCTCCTGCACGGCGACGTCGCCACCCGCGCCGAAGATGAACGGCACGCCCGCGAAGTAGTACTGCCCCGGCATGTAGAAGCCGGAGAAGTTCGCGGTCGCCGCGTTCGCCGTGTTGAGGGTGGTGCAGGCGGCCATCAGCTCGTCGAGGGTCCCGGGGATCTCGGTGATGCCCGCGTCGGCGAACATCTGCTTGTTGTACATGACGACCTTCGTGCCGCCGTACAGCGGGGTCGCGTACAGGCGTCCGTCCAGCGTCGAGGGGTCGGCGAGACCGGCGAGCCAGCTGTCGGAGTCCTCGAAGGAGCCCTTGTCGTCGGTGATGTCGAGCAGGCCGCCGGAGTACGTCTGCAGCGGCGTCTGCGTGTTGCCCATCTCGACGATGTCGGGACCGTTGCCGGAGGCGAGGGCCGTGGTCAGCTTGGTGGCGATGTTGTCCCACTGCTGGATCTCGACCTTGACGTCCATGTCCGGGTACTTCTCCTGGAACGCGGCGTTGACGTCTTCGATGATGGGCTTGTCGCCGGGGCCGCCGGTCATCATCCAGACGGTGAGGGTGCCGCTCGTCTCGCCCGCGTCGGGTTCGGTTCCGGCGGAGCTGCAGCCGGCGAGCGCGAGCGGGACGAGCAGCGTCGCTGCCGCGATAGCGGTGATTCGGGTGGATCTCATGGTCGTTCTCCGTTTCGTCATTGAGGGGGAAGACTGCGACGGCTAGGCCGCGGTGGGGGAGGCGGCGAGTGCGCGGATGATGCGCTCGCGTTCCACGGGGACGAGCGTGGCGTGCTCATCGAGGACCCCGACGGACGCGTGCAGCTGGCTGAGCGCGGCGGCCATGGCGCCGAGAAGGCCGGCGGCGCCGCCGAGCTCGCTGCGGCGGATCCGGGTGTCGACGTTGACCATGTCGCGCACCTCGTCGTGGAGGCGCTCGAGCACGTCGTCGCCGAAGGCCTTCGCGAAGCCGCCGGCGATCACGATGGTGGCGGGCTCGTACGCGAGCGTGACCAGGGAGACCAGATGCAGCAGCGCCTCGTGCACGTCGCTCAGGATCTCGGCGTACTCCTCCGGGTGGTCGAAGAGGTCCTCGGCGGTGTCGATGTCGGCGCCTCTCGCCTTGGCGTGTGCGGCGAGGCCGGCGCCCGATACGAGGTCCCGCAGCCGCTCGGCGCGGCCGGGGAGGCGCAGCCGGCCGAACTCGCCCAGTGCGCCGTCGGGGCCGGCGAGGACCCGTCCGTCGCGGGCGGCGGCCGTGCCGAGACCGGTGCCGAGGGCGAGCAGCACCGCGGAGGCGGAGCCGTCGATCGAGCCGCACACGAGCTCGCCGTAGAGGGCGAGGTTGGAGTCGTTGTCGATGTGCACCGGCACGTCGAAGGCCTGCTCGACGGCCTGCACGAAGTCGGCGCCGAGCATCTGCGGGAGGTTGTGGGCTCCGAGGATGCGCTTGCGGTCGCCCGAGACGGCACCCGGCACGCCGAGCGCGACCGACCCGAGCGGGATTCCCTCGCCGTGCGCATCGATGAGCTCCGTCACGCGGTCGGCGAGCCAGGCGGCGAAGTCTGCGGCGTCGAGCTCCGCCGGGGTGCGGTACCGTCCGCGGACGAGGGCGTTGCCGAGCGCATCGGCGACCGCGATGCGGCAGTTGGTGCCGCCCAGGTCGATCCCGGCGATCAGTCGCGCGGAGGGGTTGAGACGGACGGTCGTGGCGGGGCGCCCTGGCCCGCTGCGGTGTGCGGCGCTGCGCTCGACGACGAGCTGGGAGGCGAGCAGCTCGTCGACGACGCGGAAGACGGTCGCGCGGCTGAGGCCGGTGGTCTCGGCGAGCTGGGTGCGCTCGAGCTCGGCACCCGAGATCAGCTCGGCGAGCACGCGGCTGCGGTTCGATGCGCGGAGGGACGGAGCCTTGGTCACATTTACTCTCAGACTGAACTTAATTGGACGCGGCCCACTGTACAACAGCGGAATCGCGGCGCAAAGCCGGATTTCCGGCTCTGTCTCACGCCGTCTGAAAACCCCGTCCGACCAGGGCGGAGATCGTCTCGCCTGCGATAGTTGCCCCAGGCAACTGAAGGAGTAGACTGGTCGCATGACCCACACCCCCGAGGTCGCGGACATCCACGTCGCCCTCGTGCGCGTCGTCGCGGAGTGGAGTCAGAGCGATCTCCAGCGGCACGTCGCGGAAGCCGTCGACGTGGAACTCGACCCCACCGCACTGCGGGCGCTGTACCTGCTCGGCATGAACGGCGGCGCGATGGGGTCGGGGGAGCTCGCCCGGCACTCCTCGATGTCGCGGCCGACCACGTCCAAGCTCGTCGCCCGCATGGCCGCCCAGGGTGTTGTGGACCCCGTCCGCTCCGGACGCACGGTGGAGGTGCGGCTCACCGCGGCCGGCACCCGCGCCTACGACCGTCTCGTCGCCGCCGGCCACGGCATGGTCGGCGACGCGCTCACCGGCTGGACCGCGCAGGAGGTCGCCACCTTCCGCCACCAGCTCACCCGCTTCGTGGCCGGCCTGTCCGGCACAGACCCCGCACCGCACATCTAGGAGGAATCATGACCCGCACATACATCGTCACCGGCTCGGCATCCGGAATCGGTGCCGCCACCGCCGAACTGCTCCGCTCGCAGGGACACACCGTCGTCGGCGTCGACCTGTCCGGCGTCGAGGTGGACGGTGACCTCTCCACGCACGACGGCCGGATCGCCGCCGCCGAGGCCGCGATCGAGGCCGCCGACGGCAGCGTGGACGCCGTCATCGCCTGCGCCGGCGTCTCGGCGCCCATCGCGAAGACCATGGCGATCAACTTCTTCGGCGTGACCGAGTTCCTCACCGCCCTGCAGCCGACACTGAGCCTCGCCGATGCCCCGCGCGCCGCCGTCGTCTCGTCGATGGCCTCGCTGCAGCCCGTCTCGGCCGAGCTCGTCGACACCGCCCTCGCCGGTGACGAGGCCAAGGCCCTGGAGATCGGCGACGGCCTCGCCGCCACCCCGGAAGCCGGGTTCCTGAACTACTCGTCCAGCAAGCGCGCGCTCTCCCGGTGGGTGCGGCGCGAGTCGATCACCCCGGCCTGGGCCGGCGCGGGGATCCCGCTGAACGCGGTCGCCCCCGGCACCGTCACGACCGCCATGACCGCGGGACTGCTCGCCTCCCCGGAAGGCCTCGCCCAGGTCGACGCCGCGGTGCCGATGCCGCTCAACTACCACCAGCCCGCGTCCTCCATCGCCGAGCTGCTCGTGTGGCTGACGAGCCCCGTCAACACCCACATGGCGGGACAGACGATCTACTGCGACGGCGGCGCCGACGCCGTGTTCCGCGGCGACGACATCTGGTCCTGGAACGACGCCCCGCGCGGCTGACCTCCGCCCGACCGGCGAGAGCCCCCGCCTGACCTAGACTGACCGCCATGGGGGAGTTGTGGCGCTCGATGTCGCCGCGCTCCTGGGGTCGTCTCTTCTTCGGGCTGCAGGCTCTCGCCGGCGCCGCCTGGTGGATCGGCGTGTTCACGCAGCCGGGCGTGCGCACCGCCACCCTCGGCACCCTCGATGCGCCGCTCGTCGCCCTGCTCGACGTCCCGCTGTTCGTGCTCGGGTCTGCTCTCGCGGCGCTCGGCTGGCCGGCCGCGGTCTGGGTGGCCACCGGATGGACGGCCGTGGTCGCCGCCGGCATGGCGCTGTACGCCACGGTCACCGGTGCGGCGGGGTGGGGCGCGCTGCTCATGGCCGCCGCGGCGCTGGGGTCGATCGGCGCGGCGGTGCTCGTGCTCACCGGGCGGGTGCCGTCCGAGTGGCTGCTGCGCGGACCGTTCCGCTTCCGGCTGGCGACGACCGCCCGCCCCGTGGCACACCTCTCGCGCACGGCGCTGCAGATCCTCGTGTTCTCGGCGGTGTTCCTGGTGGCGCTGCCCGCCGTCATCGTGTTCGTCGAGCATCGGTGGGGCCTGCACGTGCCGTTCCCCGCGGCCGTCCGCGTCGGCGGGGCCGTGCTGTTCGCTCTCGCGTTCGCGCTGTCCATGTGGTCGGCGGCTTCCATGTCCGTCCAGGGCGAGGGTACGCCGCTGCCCTCGGCGATGCCGCGGCGACTGGTGGTCGCGGGCCCGTACCGCTTCGTGCGCAACCCGATGGCCGTGGGCGGGATCGCGCAGGGCGTGGCGGTCGGCCTGATGGCGGGCTCGTGGCTCGTGGTGCTCTACGCGCTGTGCGGCTCGCTGGTGTGGAACGCGCTCGTGCGGCCCCTGGAGGAGGCGGACCTGGAGGCGCGGTTCGGCGCTGACTTTCGCGCCTACCGCGACCGCGTGGCCTGCTGGATCCCGCGGCGCCCCCGCGTCCCCGCGTGAGGCGCCCTGATTCAGCCGCCTGAGCGCCGCAGCGCCGGGGAGCCGTGCAGCAGCCCGTACGCGCCGAGCACGGGCGAACGCACCACGCCGTCGGCCCCGAACGGAGTGTCGTGCTCCGCCACGGCCAGGAGCAGCACCCACCCCGTCCGCTCCGCCGCCGCGCCCCATCCGCGGGGCACCGTCCCGCGGCGCACCGCCTCCGCGTACGCGGCTCCGGGCACGGCGAGGTCGCGCAGCCGCAGGTCGTCGTCACCGCGGAACTCCACGCCCACACGGCGCACCGGCGCGAGCGGACCGTTCACAGGCGGCTCCAGCGTGCTCCAGCCGTGGGCGCGCAGCAGCTCCGCCTCCGGCTCCTCGGCACCCGGCGGCAGACGCAGCAGCAGGCACGGAGCGCTGTCGCCGCCGACGTCGAGCACGGCGAAGTCGAAGGACGGCCGAGGTGATCGGGTTCGGCGGCGCCGGGCACGGCGGACCGTGCCGAACCCGATCACGATGGCGAAGGCCCCCAGGGCCCCCGTCCAGCCCGCGAGGAGGAACCCGAGCACGACGACCACCACGCCGATGCCCAGGCCCACCCCGCGGAGCCTGTCGGCGTCAGCGGTCCGCGTCTGCGCCATGCTCCCTGTCGTCTCCGGCGGTGAGCGATGCCTCGGGGGCGTCGACAGCGCCGTGCGCGCCGTGTCCTGCACCGTGCGCACCGGCACGGTCGACCTCCGCCTGGGTCAGCGGGGCGAGCCGATCCTCGAAGAACCACCGCGACAGCGCCGCGCGCGCGTTCTGATGCCACGGGATGCGGCCCTTCGCGTTCGGCCGGACCACGAGCGGGGCGAACGTCTCCACGTCGATGAGCTTCCAGCGCTCATACTCGTCGACCTGCTCGTGCACCTCGACGAACTCGCCGCCGGGAAGCCGCACGATGCGTCCGGTCTCGAAGCCGTGCAGCACGACCTCGCGGTCCTTCTTCTGCAGCGCCAGGCAGATGCGCTTCGTCACGAAGTAGCCGAGCACCGGCCCCAGGATCAGCAGCGCCTGCAGGGAGTGGATCACGCCCTCCATGGTCAGCATGAAGTGCGTCGCGATGAGGTCGGAGGACGCGGCCGCCCACAGCACCGCATAGAAGATGACGCCGGCCGCACCGATGGCCGTGCGCGTGGGGGCGTTGCGCGGACGCTCGGCGATGTGATGCTCGCGCTTGTCGCCCGTGATCCACGCCTCGATGAACGGGTAGAACAGCACCGTCAGGATGAACAGCCCCATCACGGCGACGGGCACGATGATGCCGAACGACCAGGTGCGGTCGAACAGCACGACGTCCCAGTTCGGGGGAGCGAGTCGCAGCGCGCCGTCCGCGAAGCCGATGTACCAGTCCGGCTGGGTTCCCGCCGAGATCGGCGATGGGTCATAGGGCCCGTACACCCAGAACGGCAGGATCTGGAAGAACGTGCCGAGCAGCGCGATCACACCGAACACGATGAAGAAGAAGCCGCCCATCTTCGCCGCGTACACCGGCATGATCGGGAAGCCGACGACGTTCTCGTTCGTGCGGCCGGGGCCGGCGAACTGGGTGTGCTTGTTCACGATCATCAGGATCATGTGCACGGCGATCAGCGCGATCACCAGCATCGGCAGGATCAGGATGTGCAGGGTGTACAGGCGGCCGATGATGTCGGTGCCGGGGAACTCGCCGCCGAACAGCAGGAACGAGGTCCAGGTGCCGATCAGCGGCAGGCCCTTGATCATGCCGTCGATGATGCGCAGGCCGTTGCCGGAGAGCAGGTCGTCGGGCAGGGAGTAGCCGGTGAAGCCCTCGGCCATCGCGAGGATGAACAGCACGAAGCCGATCACCCAGTTCAGTTCGCGCGGCTTGCGGAACGCCCCGGTGAAGAACACCCGCAGCATGTGCAGGCCGATGCCGGCGACGAACACCAGCGCCGCCCAGTGGTGCATCTGCCGCACGAGCAGTCCGCCGCGGATGTCGAAGGAGATGCGCAGGGCCGAGTCGAAGGCGGCCGTCATCTCCATACCGCGCATCGGGGCGTACGCGCCCGTGTAGTGCGTCGGCACCATCGACGCCTGGAAGAAGAACGTCAGGAAGGTGCCCGTGATGAACACCACCACGAACGCCCACAGCGCGATCTCGCCGAGCATGAAGGACCAGTGGTCGGGGAACACCTTGCGGCCGAGCGCCTTCACCATCCCGGAGATGCTGGTGCGCTCGTCGATGTAGTTCGCGGCGGCGCCGACGAAGCGGCCTCCGAGCGGTGGAGGCGGGGCGTCCTGCGGTGCCTGGTCGCGAGTGTGCGTCGTGGCCATGGGGTCCTCTTCGGGATGGGTCAGGTGATGGGCGGGCGGAAGGGGGCTGGCGCGTCAGTGGGGGCTGCGGGCGCTGACGCCCTGCCGGATCAGGACTCGGTGCGGAGCGCGGCGGCCCTGGCGCGCAGGGCCGTCATCCGGCGCTCCAGCACGCGCAGGCGCGACCATGCGTCGACGTCGCGCGTCTCGAGCGCAGCCAGATCCCCCTCGGTGAGGGCGTGCAGCCGGTCGTGCGTGAGGTCCTCGTACCGCACGTCGTGGGCGTAGCCGCGGCTGAACGACCGCGCGATCCCCAGGATGACGAGCAGGATGACCGCACCGATGATCGTTCCGAAGAGGGCGTCCACGGAACCTCCCTTCGCAGAGTGCTGGAAGCACGTCGGCGGGAGGGCACGGCACCGAGGAGGTCGGCGCGTGCGACGAGGAGGCTGCGGGGGCGGTTCCACCAGCGAGATGCGACACGAGACGACCTTCTTGGTCAGTCTTGTCGCTCTGCGGGTACTGCGCCCTCGTCCGCAGGTTCGGAACTCGAACCTGCCGCCACCGTAGCAGAGGTCGCAGCGGCGTCGCCAACCGGCCCGACGGCGCGAGCGCCGACCCGGTGAGCGGGCGTGCACAGGCGTTGTTGTGGTTGCCGGGCTAGGCTGGTCGCGTCTCCGGTCACCGGGGGCGGCGGACGAGGGAGCAGTACCCGCACACGACGACTGACTCATGAGGAGTCCGTCATGGCATGGGTGATCCTGGTCGCTTCCGGAGTGCTCGAGGCGGTGTGGGCCACCGCGCTCTCCGCCTCGAAGGGGCTGAAGAAGCCGCGACCCACGATCCTGTTCCTGGTCGCGCTGACGCTCAGCATGGTCGGCCTGGCGTGGGCGATGAACGACCTTCCCACGGGCACGGCGTATGCGGTGTGGGTCGGCATCGGCGCATCGCTCACCGTGCTGTGGGCGATGATCACCGGCTCCGAGCGCGCGTCGCTCGCGCGCATCCTGCTGCTGCTCCTGCTGGTCGGCAGCGTCGTGGGCCTCAAGGTGGTGAGCTGAGATGGCGTGGGCGATCCTGCTTGTCAGCGCGGTGCTGGAGGCGGTGTGGGCGACGGCCCTCGGGCAGTCCGCCGGGTTCTCGCGTCCGCTGCCGACGGTCGTGTTCCTGGTCGCGCTGGCGCTGAGCATGATCGGCCTGGCGTGGGCCATGAAGTCGATCCCGATCGGCACCGCCTATGCGGTGTGGGTGGGACTCGGGGCCGTGCTCACGGTCTCGTGGGCGATGCTCACGGGCGCCGAGGCCTTTTCGGTCGGCAAGGCCGTGTTCATCGGCGGCATCATCGCGGCGGTCATCGGGCTGAAGCTCGTGAAGAGCCCGGCGCGTACCATCGAAGTCTGCGCACCGGCGCAGCGCTGCGAGCAGGACGACCTGACGTAAAGGATCATGCGGGGACGGCCCCGACCGTCGAGGAGCCTTCGATGACCCGACCGTCGATCAGGCAGCTGATCACCCCCATCGACATCGTGCGCGTGGCGCTCGGGTGGGGTGCGTACGTCGTGCTGCTGGTGGCGCACCCGCTGCTCGCGCCGCCGGTGCCCGGCCCGCTGCTGACGGTCGCGCTCGTGGGCATCGTGTCAGTGATCCTCGTGTGCGCGTTCGGCGTGGTGAAGCAGGCGGAGGCGCTCGCGCATCGGCTGGGCGACCCGTACGGCTCCCTCGTGCTCACGCTCTCGATCGTGCTGATCGAGGTGATCCTCATCTCGGCCGTCATGCTCGGCCCCGGAGAGCACGCCACCATCGCCAGGGACTCCGTGATGGCGGTGTCCATGATCATCCTCAACCTGGTGATCGGGCTGGCGCTGCTGCTCGGCGGCATCCGCCACCGCGGCATGGCGCACAACCGCACCGGCACCTCCGCATATCTGGCCATGCTGGTCGTGCTCGTGGCGCTCGCGGTGGCCCTCCCCGGGCTCATCGGCGACGGCGGCGCCTACACGGTCGGGCAGGAGATCCCGATCATCGTGCTCACCCTCGGGCTCTACGCGTTCTTCCTGTTCCGGCAGATGGGGGCGCAGGCCGGGGACTTCACCGAGGTCGACGCGCGACTGTCGCACGCGGCGACACGGCCGGAGGCGGAGCCGCGACCCGGGATCCGCGCGGTGCTGTCGACGCATCGCACGGAGGTGGTGGCCCGGCTCGTCCTCCTCGTGGTCACGGTCGTGCCGATCGTGCTGCTGTCGCACGACATGGCCGCCCTGCTCGACGACGGTCTCGGGCGGCTCGGGGCTCCGGTGGCCCTGGCCGGGCTCCTCATCGCCGGGATCGTGTTCCTGCCCGAGTCGATCACGGCCGTCCGAGCCGCGCTGAACGGCGAGGCGCAGCGCGTGACGAACCTGTGCCACGGGGCGCTCGTATCGACCGTGGGGCTGACGATCCCCGCCGTGCTGCTGATCGGCATGCTCACGGGGCAGACGGTCGTGCTGGCCGAGTCCCCCGCGAACCTGCTGATGCTCGGGGTCACGCTGCTGCTGTCGATCACGACCTTCTCGGCCAAGCGCGTCACCGCCACGCACGGCGCCGCGCATCTCGCGACCTTCGCCGTCTACGTCCTGATCCTCTTCAGCTGAGTTCGCGGGGCGGGCGTCAGCGCTGGCCGCGAAACAGCCCGCGCAGCACGACCACGGCGACGAACGTGATCGCGAGTCCGGCGAGGCCGATCAGGCTCGTGAAGAACAGCTCCATGAGGTGGATGGTGGCTTCGTCGACGAGCGGCTGCGGGTCGGTGTCGGTTCGGATTCTCATGCGCTGTCCTTCGGTCGGATGACGCGGCGGGGCGCAAGAAGGACGTCGGACGGGCGGTTCCACCAGCGGGACACGACGACCTTCTTGGTCAGTCTTGTCGCTCTGCGGGTACTGCGCCCTCGTCCGCAGGCCCGGTTGCAGGCCCGCCGCCACCGTATCAGCCCTCGTCGACGACGAACTGTGTAAGGAATCCGTCCGAGCTGCAAGGCGATGCCCGCGGTCGGTCGACCGCGTTGGGAGGACGGAGATTGGAAGAGCCCACCCACTCCTTTCCCCACGGACGGTCCGCATGAAGACGAAGACCCTGCTCGCCCTCGCCACCACGGCCCTGCTCGCCCTCGGAGCGGTCGCGCCCGCACACGCCGACGAGGGCCTGCACCCTGACGTGGTGTACGCGCTCGACGCGGTTCCCGGCGGCGTCGTCGTCGACAGCCGCAACGCGGTGTGGCCCGAGCTGGGCATGGAGATCACGGTGCCGTCGCCGTTCCTCCGCGCGGTCGGCAGCTGCGCCACCGGAACGTACTGCGCGTACTCCGAGCCGAACCGCGGGGGGACGCGGCTGAGCTTCAGCATCTGCACCGTCGTCAGCACCGCGGGGCTGAGCACCGTGCGCTCGATCGCGAACGCCCGCTCCTCCGGCACCGTCCAGGCGCGTGCAGGGAGCGGTACCGTGCTGGCCTCGGCCGGCGCCGGAGCCACCGCGAACGTGACCGGTGCGGTCAGCAACCTCCGCTGCTTGCTCTGATCATGCCGCTAGCCTGTTCACACCGGACCGGGGCGTAAGGAGGGGCGCGTGTTCCGCATCGCGTTCAGCCACGCGCTCGCACTGGCGACCGCGGCGCCGGGCTCGGGCGAGTCGAGCGGGTTCCTGCGGCTGACCGCCCGCCGCGACCGCGCCATCACCCGGGCTGCGGAGCACGACGGTGCCGGCTCGAAGGCCGTCGTGTACCGGCAGCTGTTCGACGAGTACTGGCCGCGCGTGCACCGCCACCTGGAGTGCTTCGTCGACGACCCGGCGGAGGTCGAGGAGCTCACCGCCGAGGTGCTCCTGATCGCCTGGCGCAAGCTCGACCCCGCGCACCCGATGGGGCTGCGCTGGTTCCTGCGCACGGCCGACAACAAGCTGCGCGACCGCAGCCGCAGCGCCCGTTCGCGCGACAGCGCCGTCGAGGCGCTCACCCGCGGACTGAGCTCGCCGACCGAACCGCTGGACCCCATGGAGGTGCTGGCGCTGCGGCGAGCGCTCACCGCACTCAGCGCGCGGGAACGGCAGGTCGTGGTGCTCACGTACTGGGACGAGCTGAGCGCCGGCGAGGTCGCGGAGACGCTGCGCACGAGTCAGGGCGCGGTGTGGACGACGCTGACCAGGGCCAGGGCGAAGCTGCGTGCCGAACTCGACGCAGGACGGATGCCATGAACACCACCGACGCCGACCTCGACCGGCTGTTCCGCGCCGCGAACCCGTCACCGCGGAACCCCGAGGGCGCCGGGCTCACGGCCGCGGAGATCGCGATCAGGGAGAGCATCATCCGCGGGACCTATCGACCGCAGCGCCGCGCGCCGCGCCGCGGTCTGGCGTGGGCGGGGCTGGCCACGGCTGCGGCGGGCGTTGTCGCCGCGGTGGTCGTCGCCATCGCGGTGCTCGTCCCCGCTCAGCCCGCGGTGGCGCTGACGCCGCCCGCGCTGCACTACTCCGCCGCCGGCACTCCCGCGCAGGTGCTCGCCGATGCGGAGCGCACGCTCGACGCCGGTGCCGACACCGCGCAGGTGCCCGTGGTGCACTCCTGCTCGTGGAGCTGGAGTGTGGACATCGCTGAGGAGCGCGTGGAGGTCGTGCCGCAGGTCGTGACACTGGAGTGGGCCCCGGGGCAGCCGACCGTGTCGACCATCGTCGCGGGCGAGTCGTACTGGCCGGACGGCGAACGGCCTGACGGCATCGCCGCGAGCCCCTACGCCCCCGGCGAGCTGATCGACACCGTGACCCTGTCCCCGGAGGAGTTCGCCCTTCCGGCGGAGGTCGCGGGACTCTCCGGCAGCGCACCCGCCGAGCTCTGGGCGGCGCTCGGGGCGTTCGGCGCCACGCCGACCTCGTCCTCCGGGGAACTGCTCGCCGCGATCACCGGGCTGCTGCAGTACTGGACTCTGACGGACGCGCAGCATGCGACGCTGCTGCAGCTGCTCGACGAGGCGGGGGGCCTGACCGTGCTCGGCGAGACGACGGACCGCCTGGGGCGCGACGTGATCGGCGTGCAGGTCTCGTCCGTGGTCCCGCAGCGCACGGAGACGGCGCTCGTGTCGGTCGACACGGGCCGCATCGTGGGGGTCGAGAGCACGATCGTCGCGCCGCTGGACGGGCTTCCCACGGGCGTCGTCTCCTATGCGATGTGGGACGCGGACCGCTGACCCCCTCCCGTTCGGGTCGATGCGCCGAGGTCACCGGCCCTTGACGTAGCGCCAGAGACGGCCTTCGCGGACGAGCGCGAAGCCGAGCGCGGTTCCCGCCAGGGAGCCGATCGCGAAGGCCAGCGCGATCTCCAGCGACCGCACCGCGAGGCTCGACAGCTCGGTGGGCGCGTTCAGCGCGGCCACCACGAAGCCGACCATCCATGCCGCTGCCACCGCCGGCACCGCCCACGCGACGCCCTCGATGAGGTGCTGCAGGAGGAGGATGCCCCGTTGCGCGCCGGCGTGCAGGTTCGACGCGATCTCCACGCGCCGGAACCACACCGCCGCCGCGGCCATGAGCGCCCCGACCAGAACGGCGAGCCCGGAGGCGTATTGCGTGATGCGGTTCTGGTACCCGGCGAGCCCGGCGAAGGTCATCCCGTGGCTCGTGTTCAGCTGGGAGACCTGCGGCTGCTCGGTCGACGCCGCGCCCTGGGCCGGGGTGACCGTGGCGAGCAGGAGCTGACGGAGATCGGATCGCTGCGGCCACGCCAGCACCCAGCACTCGTCGAAGATGCCGTCTGCGCTGGTCGGAGACAGCACGGCCCAGCCGAAGCCGGCGCGGCGGCCGTCGGCGGGGTACGGGTAGCTGCCGCGGATCGGGACGGTGCGCTCGGCGATCGGGAGGGGCCCCGATCCGAGGCTCGATTCCACGTCGGCGGAGACGTACACCCCGACGCCGCGGTCATCCGCACCGAGGACTCGAGCGAACGTCGGCGTAGTCACGTAGTGGTCGAGGGGTTCGCCGGGCAGCGTCGCCGCGGACACCTTGCCTTCCGCGCGCATGGCCCCTGCCGCCGCGACGTCCGGGATCTCGGCGAGGGCTTCGCAGGAGCGCCCGTCGATGCGTCCGGGCAGGGCGAGCGTCATCACCGCTGCGCCCGAGTCGCGATACTCCCTGGCGTCCTGGACCGTGCGGGAGATGGTGATCACGTCGGCGAGGACGACCAGGGTCAGCGCGAGGGACGCGACCAGCACGAGAGCGCCGAGTCGGGTGGTGCCCGAGGTGATGTTCCGTGCGATCTCCCGAAGGAGGGCGGGCACCCTCATCCGTCCGGCCTTGCGGGCGAGTAGGCGGAGAGATCGAGGTGCACGTCGCACGCGTCGCGCGTCTCCTCGTCGTGCGTCGCGACGATGACGATCGTGGTGTCCGAGGCGACGTGACGGAGGACGTCGTTGACGACGTGGGCGGTCGCACGGTCCAGCTGCGCCGTCGGCTCGTCTACGAGCAGGAGGTCGGGGTCGGCCGCGGTCGCGCGCGCGAGCATCAGCCGTTGCGCCTCGCCACCGGAGAGGTGCCGGAACGGCCGGGCGCCGACAGCGCTCAGCCCGAACCTGGTCAGCAGCTCGTCGGCGCGCTGGTCTGCGGCGTCCGTGGTCTCGCCCGCGGCGAGCAGCGGGTAGGCCACGTGGTCGGCGGCGGTGCGCCTCGCGATTCCGTGCGGGTTCTGGAACACCCAGCTCGTCGTGTCCACCTCGTGCAGCGCCACCCGCCCTTCGGACGGTGTCGTCCAGCCCGCGAGGATGGCCATCAGCGTGCTCTTGCCCGAGCCGGAGGCCCCGGTGAGCGCGTGGATCCGCCCGGGCTCGAACGTGAACGAGAGGTCGCGGAACAGCCAGGCGCAGCCCGGGTAGGCGTGCCCGAGCTCTGCGACCTCTACGTGCATGAGGATCCCTCCTCGGGCACGGCCGCATCGACCGAGCGCGGCGCGTCGCCGGAGGAGAAGACGACGAAGGAGTTGCCGAACTCCGATCCGACCACCGTGACCGCCACGGGCTCCCGGTCCACGAAGACGCAGGGTGAGCCGTCGGAGTCCACGAGCACGGCGGTCGCGGGAACCGCAGCGACCGGAACCGGGGTCTGCAGGGTCAGCGTCGCCGTGAGGACGAGGGATGACGCCTCCGGTGCGGCGCTCACGGCTTCGCGGAAAGCATCGGAGCTGCGCACGGCGGCGCTGGTCACCTCCGGCGGAAGCTCACCCGCCTCGCCCAGCACGACCGGCTCGGGCAGCAGGTCGAGCAGCCTGGTACCCGGCAGGAGATCAGCGGGCAGCGCGAGAGGGGACAGGGCGATCCCGGAGTCGGCGGTCGCGAGGACGTCGCCTGCCGCGACCGAGGCTCCCAGCTGCTGCCGACATTCGTCGACCGTCACAACCGGGGCGGGCAGCCAGAGCACGAGGTCGCGCGGCAGCGT
This sequence comes from Microbacterium sp. p3-SID336, assembly GCF_025143365.1. Taxonomy (GTDB): domain Bacteria; phylum Actinomycetota; class Actinomycetes; order Actinomycetales; family Microbacteriaceae; genus Microbacterium. Next base: position 24,700 of record NZ_JALXPE010000023.1, read on the forward strand.
CCTCCCGACTTCGACGCCGACGCCGGCCGCGAGCGCCGTAAGGGTCTTCATCTCCGCGCGGGAGAGGGCGCCGTCCGTGTTCGCCGCTTGCCCCAGGCGCACGAGCTCGTCCTCGAGCGCGCGGACGTCGCTCCCCCGGTCGCCGGGCGTCAGGTCCCGCCACAGCGGCACGGCCGTCGAAAGGCTGAGGAGGTTCGAGCCGTCGACGGCGACCGACGAGGTTCCCGATGTCAGGGAGGCGCCAGGCGCACATGCCAGCGCCGTGACGGTGCCGGCTCGTGCGAGTGCGATGTTCGCGGGCGGCAGGATGTCCGCCGTGACCTCCACGGTGCGGGGGTCGTCGAAGTGCTGCATCGTGACGGGGATCGTCGCGAGCGCCGTCTCCTGCTCGAGCGTCTCGGGCGTCGTGGCCGCAAGCACGGAGTACGCCACTCCTGCTCCGACGGCGGTTCCAATGACGAGGGTGCATCCGACGACGATCAGGGTCGAGGCGAGCGAGTTCTTCATCCGTCGAAGCTGAAGTCCGCGTTGCAGGACTCGAAGGTCGCGAAACCCTGCTCGTCGACGAAGGGGAAGGCGAGGTCGGGCGCATCCACGAGGTACTGCTCCTCCGTGTACGAGGGCGGCACAGCGCCGTTGCGGATCAGACAGTCGGTCAGCAGCTGCGTCGCCGGGATGTTCTCGGGGTTCGACGTCTGCGAGCGGTACAGGTAGCCGATCCAGGCCTCACCGCTCTCCTGTTCGCACGCCCCCATGCGGTCATTGGCGACGTCCCCGCTCATGTCGCCGGCGTTCACCTCGTAGCTGCCGTCCGCCCGGTACTCGGTGAGGGAGACGCCGTTGTCCTCCAGGCAGGTCTCGAGTGTCTTCAGCACCTGCGACCACTCCTGATCGGTGATCTGCTCGTCTTCGAGGATGCCGCGGACGCTGTCCGTTCCGCTCTTCTCCCACGCCTCCTGGTACTCGGCGGCGAAGTTCCCCTGGAAGGCGGGCATGGCAGCGTCCCCGGAGCCACCCGTCGACGGCTCGGGCGCGGGGCCGGAGGCGCAACCGGCCAGGACGAGGGCGGCGACCGCGACGGCTGCGGCCCCTGCGGCGGGACGGGTGGTGATTCTCATTCGGTACCTCGGTGCGAGAAGGGCGACATCGGGTTCGATGGTCGCGACGATGTCACGACCACCGAACCCGCGGCATCGGTCAGTACGTGAACCAGAACGCCTGATTGCCCGATGCCGTTGCGGGCTGCCATGCCCGCGCCCAGATACCGCCGTTCTGATCCGAGGAACGCACGATCGAACCCGTGCTGTTCTTCACACTCGACCGGTGCTTCTTCGACGCGTGGAAGTAGCTGCTGTCGTTGCCCCGGTTCGACCCGTTGAGGTTCTCGTGGACGCCGTACCAGTGCTTGCCTCCGCCCACCGCGGAGCCTTCGACCTTCGAGCTGGCCGCCCAGCCGTACCCGAGGTCGTGCGCGCTCGCCGACATGCCCCCGCCGGCCACGATCCCGATCGCAAGCAGTCCCGCGAGCACCGATGCAGTGCGTTTCCTCATTGTGTTCCCCCGTCTCATCCCTCAAACGGATGGCGGTTTCGCCCCCGAATTCGGAAGCTAACACGTCGGAAAAACCCACACGCCGACGGCGAATCGGCCTGTAAGGAACCCCCGACTAGTGCCAAGAGAGGTCTCCCGCTTCCACACGGCGGAGCACGGAACGCGATTCTCTCGGCGCCTCAGAGCGGAGACTCTGTAAGGAGTTGCGTCCGCGGGCAAGGACGCAGCGGCGGTCATAGTGTCATCGGCATCGCGCGGCAGCCGCGCGATGCCGAACGCATAGAAGGAGCCAATGTGACTGCCTACATCGTGAACAGCAATGCCCAGCCGAACGGCGACCACGAGGTCCACGACGCGTCATCTACGCGCGGATGCCTCCCCGCAGCGTCGAACCAGGTGTCGCTCGGAAACTACTCGTCGTGCTCGGACGCCGTGGCTGAAGCCAATCGGCGCGGATACCGTCCCGCGAATGGGTGCTATTACTGCGCGAACGACTGTCACACGCGCTGACCGCGCCCGCGGCTCCCGCTTCCTGCTGAAGCGGGAGCCGTAGTTCGATATCGGTCGGCAGGTCTAGAGCGTGTTCATCGCCCAGATTGCGACGACGACACCGACGCAGACCCCTCCCAAGATCACCCACCCCATCCACCCGCGGCCGGACTCGCCCGCAGGCGCTTCCGGCGATTCGCGGCCGAGCTGCCTGCGCAGCGCGGAAACACGTTCATCGAGTTCCGCTCTTTGTTCGTGATTGCCGAGCCCTCCGCCAATAACGAAACCCTCTTTGAGCGCGCCAGCCTGGTGGGTTTCCGCTTGCTTGAGTTCGTTCGCGAGCCGCTGCCGCTCGGCCTCGGAGAGCTCTTCTGATTCAGTCACGAGTATCGGTTTCGGTTGGCGGCGTATACCTCGGCGGCCAGCGCCAGGAAGACCCACTGCAGAACGTTGAGGACCGAGGAGCTCGAGTTCTTGCGTGAATCTTTCCCGTTCGGCATCGTCCGGCCCCCTGGTCAGCAGTTTCTCACGGCATCACCGACAGCGATGAAGGTCTCGAAGGCATTCCACACGAATGTGCCTGCGTAGATTCCCCTGCCAAGAGGCTGAGCCCGCCTGCACCGAGGGCTGAGGCTGCAAGAGTGGAGATGGCAGAGATTGTTCCGGTAACCCCGAGCGTGCTTTCCAGAAGTGCGATAGCGCACGCCCGCGTGACGAGCCCAACGCGAAGAGCCGGTCAGAATCTCCTTCTGACCGACTCTCTCACCCCCCATCGTTCGCCCCATGAGTCAGTGCCTTCGCATGGCGCGCCCGCTTGACCCCGCCCCTACGTCATAGTTCTGACTGGATGCATGAAGCTCGTTCCCGTCGCGTATCTTGCGTCCTATCTGCTGTCCCTGCTCGGCAACTCGATCGCCGGAGTCGCGCTGCCGCTGATCGTGTTGCAGGTCACCGGCAGCGCGCTCGGTGCGGGTGCGGTGGCGGCGGCGACCGCGATCCCGGCAGTGCTCGCCGGCCTGCTGATGGGCGTGGTGATCGACCGGATCAACCGGCGCACCTCGTCGGTCGTGACCGATCTCGTCTCGGCCGCGGCGGTCGCGGCGCTGCCGCTGATCGACCTGCTCTCGGGGCTGAGCTTGGGCTGGTTCATCCTGTTCGGCATCATCGGCTCCCTCGGCGACGTGCCCGGCATGACCGCCCGGGACGCGCTGCTGCCCGCGATCGTGCGACACGGCGGGATCGCCTCGGAACGGCTCATGGGCATCCGGGAGGCGCTGGGTGCGGTCGCCCTCCTGCTCGGTCCCGCAGCGGCGGGGACGCTGATGGTGCTATTCGACGGGTCCACGGTGCTGTGGATCACCGCAGCCACCTCCCTGGCCGCTGCGCTGCTGACGCTGCTCATCCCGCACCGCGTGGGCGCGATCGTCACCTCCGATGGCGCGGCAGCGGCGACGAGTGGGAGCGGCTGGGCGCAGCTCCGGGATGGGTGGCGGGTGCTGTTCCGCAGCCCGTTCCTGGTGGTCACGACCACGCTCAGCCTCGCGTCAGTGATCGTGCTCGCCTCGCTGCAAGGGCTGATCCTGCCGGTCTACTTCACGCGCGTCGAGCAGCCGGGAATGCTCGGCTTCGTCCTCACCGCCCTCGCCGGAGGGATGCTGGTCGGCGGGACGAGCTACGCCGTCGTCGGCACGCGCGGCCGCCGACGAGCCTGGTTCATCGCCGGGCTGATCGGCAGCACGATCGGCTTCGGGATCATCGCCGCCCTGCCGTCCGTGTGGATCTTGTTCGCTGGCGCGTTCGTCGTCGGGTTGTCCAGCGGGCTGTTCGGAAGCCTGATCGGCGTGCTCATGATCGAGCGCATCCCGGAGCAGATGCGGGGCCGGATCATGGGAACGCAGAACGCGATCGTGACGGCCGCGCCTCCGGTCGGGATCGTCGCCGCCGCGGTGCTCACCGAGTGCGCCGGGGTGAACGTCGCCGCCGTCGCCCTCGCCGCAGTGTGGTTGGTCGCCCTGGTCCTCGGGCTGTCCGCCCGGTCGCTGCGTAACCTGGACCCGGAGAGAACGCAGATAGACAACGACGGGACGGCGGTGGTCGAGAGTGCATAGCAACGAGCTGGCACGGCTCGCCGGAGTGACCGTCCGCGCGCTCCGGCACTACCATCAGGTCGGCATCCTGGCGGAGCCCGAACGCCGCAGCAACGGCTACCGCGAGTACGACGTCCACGACCTGATCCGTGTCCTACGGATCAAGCGCCTCGCATCCCTCGGCATCCCGCTGGAACGGATGCCCGACCTCCTCGATGACACCAACGACGCCCCCGGGGAACTGCTGGACGAGCTGGACGCGGAACTGACCGCGCAGATCGACCGCCTCACCGCGCAACGCGATGTCATTGCCCGCCTTCGGGCCAGCAACGCGGCCCCTGACCTCCCACCCGAGTTGGCCCCGTTCCTCGCAGTGTCTGCCACTGGCGGGCTGTCGCCGGAGCTGGCGAAGTTCGACCGCGACCAATCCGTGCTCCTTGCCCACCTCGCTGGCGAGGACGGGATGCCACACATCACTCGCTTCTACGAACGGCTCAGCGAACCCGACCTCATCCCCGCGGTAGCGGACATCTCCGAGCGATTCGGCCGGCTCGGACCCGACAGCACCGCGCAAGACATCGCCAAGCTGATCGAGAGCTTCATGACTACCTTCGCCCCCGTGGTCGCGGAGCTTGCCGCATCCGAGCGTCCTATCGACCTCACCGCGGCAACAGACATCTTCGCCCAGCACACCAGCGATCTGCTCAACGAACAACAACGGCGCGCCCTGGAGGAACTCGAAGGCCGACTCGGCAGAGTCAGTTCCGCATAGGTCGATGCATGCTCGGCCGCACCAAGAATGGCGGTGAAAGGTCGCATCCGAGATTTGGTAGTCCTGCCAGGAAGCTGGCGATGTCAATTCTCGACTCAGCCTCAGCGAGCTCGTCGAGGTGGCGCGCGAGCGCGCTGAGCATCTGACCGGCTCCTTGCGGGTCCCCGCTCCACAGGCCCTGCATTGCGATTCTGTCGAGTAACGCTCGCAACCTCTGCGGTTCGTAGTCCGGGTCGCGTCCGGAACGGGCTGGCGTCAATACCTCTGACCACAATGATGGGCCCGGATGGCATCCTCGCGCAGCGGACGAGCGCCAGAGGGCTCCGGCTCCTGGATTTCGTGAACGAACCCGACCATGTGATCGCGAACGCACCCACACTGTAGTCACCGACCAGAAAGAGCCGGTCGGAAGAGTATTCCGACCAGCTCTTTCAATTTACGAACAGATTGGCCTGCATTTCCTAACAGGGCCTCGCTGTGCGCGAGGGGGGACTTGAACCCCCACGTCCATAAGGACACTGGCACCTGAAGCCAGCGCGTCTACCATTCCGCCACTCGCGCGAGTGTCTCGTTCCGAAGAACTCAACTTCCCGAGGATATCACGCGATTCAGGGCTCGATGCACACCGGGCGAGGGGGTGCGGCGGCGTTCCCCCAGGTCACCTGGCTACGATGTCCCTACCGGTCGGCATGCCAGAGGAGCCCAGTGGGACTACTTGACAGCTTTGAGAAGGGTCTCGAGCGCGCAGTGAACAGCGCGTTCGCGAAGACCTTCCGCAGCGGCATCCAGCCCGTGGAGATCGCCTCCGCGCTGCGCCGCGAGGCCGACACGAAGGCCGCGGTGGTCAGCCGCGAGCGCATCATCACCCCCAACAGCTACGTGGTGCGACTGAGCCCCGACGACGCGGAGCGCATGCGCGGACTGGGCGGCGCCCTCACGGATGAGCTGCACGCCCTGCTGACGAAGCACGCGAAGTCGCAGGGCTACAGCTTCGCCGGGCCCCTGTCGATCACCCTCGAGGCGGATGAGAAGGTCGCGACGGGCACTGTCCGCGTGAACGCGGGCACCGTCGAGGGCCGGGTGAACTGGCAGGCCGTGGTCGATGTCGACGGGCGGCGTCATGCGCTGACCCGCGCCCGCACCGTGATCGGCCGTGGCTCCGACGCCGACATCACGATCGCCGATGCGGGGTCGAGCCGCCGGCACGCCGAGATCCTGTGGGACGGCGAGCGCGCGATGCTCCGCGACATGGGCTCCACGAACGGCACGAAGGTCGACGGGCAGAAGCTGCGGGAGGCCGCGCTGCCCTCCGACACCACGATCACGATCGGCCGCACCGACCTGGTGTTCCGCATCGTCCCCGTCGCGACTCCGTCCCGCCCTGCGCGGCCCGGGGACGACGCGACCCGCGCGTTCGGAGCTCTCGGATGAGCGAACTGGTCCTGCTCCTGCTGCGCATCGGGTTCCTGGTGCTGCTGTGGTTCTTCGTGTTCGGTGTCGTGTACTCGCTGCGCGCCGACCTGTTCGGCGTGCGCGCCCGCAAGCTGCCCGCCGAGGCCGCCGGCGGCGCACCGGTCGCCGCCGCCCCCGTCGCGGCTCCCGCCGCCAAGCCGTCGCCGTCACGCCCCTCCTCCGGCCCCGCGACCATCGCGACCGCGAAGCGGCTCGTCATCACGTCCGGCCCGAAGGCGGGGCTCGAGCTTCCGCTGGGCGCCGACTCGATGACGATCGGCCGCTCCAGCGAGTCCGCACTCGTCATCCGCGACGACTACACGTCCAGCCACCACGCCCGACTGATGCTGCGGGGCGACGCCTGGGCGATCCAGGACCTCGACTCGACGAACGGCACGTTCGTGGCAGGCCAGCGGGTCACCGGCGGACCGGTCGCCCTCAGCCTCGGAACCCCCATCAAGGTGGGCGCCACGACGTTCGAGCTGAGGGCCTGACGCCGGCATGGTCTTCGAGGGCTCGAGCGTCGCGATCTCCCACACCGGGAAGGTCCGCTCCAACAACCAGGACTCCGGGTACTGCGGAGCGAACCTGTTCGTCGTCGCCGACGGCATGGGCGGGCACGCGGGCGGCGACGTCGCGTCCAGCATCGCCATCCAGCGGCTGGAGCCCCTCGACCAGCCCTACTCCTCGACCGAGGACGCGCAGGCCGCACTGCAGGCGGCCGCCACGACCGCCGCGGGAGACCTGATCCGCGCCGCCAAGGACCGTCCGGAGCTGGCCGGCCTCGGCACCACCGTCAGCGCGATCATCATGGTCGACGAGTATGCGGTGATCGGCCACATCGGCGACTCGCGCATCTACCTCTACCGCGACGACGCACTCACGCAGATCACCGCCGACCACACCTTCGTGCAGCGTCTCGTCGACTCCGGCCGCATCACGCCGGAGGAGGCCCGCTACCACCCGCGGCGCTCGGTGCTCATGCGCGTCCTGAGCGACATGGACTCCGACCCCGAGCTGGACATGTTCGTCATGCACACGCAGCCGGGCGACCGGTGGCTGCTGTGCTCCGACGGCCTCTCCGGCGTGGTCGACGAGGCCCGCATCCTCAAAGCCATGCAGCTCGGCCTCGCGCCCGGCCGCACGGCGGACAACCTGCTCAAGCAGGCCCTGGACGGCGGCGCGCCCGACAACGTCACGATCGTCCTGGTCGACGTGGGCGGCCAGCACCCGATCCACTCCGGCACCGCCACCATCGTCGGCGCCGCCTCCAACCCGTCCGGCGTGTACGTGCCGCCGGTGCGCGCCCCCCGCAGCAACTGGCTGCACCCGGTGCGCCAGGCGGCCAACGAGCCGAGCCACTTCGAGCCGGCGCCCGAGTACCTCGAGGAGCTGATCGAGGAGGACCGCCGTCGCGCCAAGCGCCGTCGCCTCGGCTGGATCGCCGGCGTGCTCGTGGTGATCGCGATGCTGAGCTTCGCGGCGTTCGCCGCCTACAGCTGGACCCAGACGCGGTACTTCATCGGCGCCGACGAGGACAGCGTGGTGATCTTCCAGGGCGTGCAGCAGAACATCGGCCCGATCACCCTGTCCACCCCGGTCGAGGACACCGACATCCTGCTCGCCGACCTCCCGCCGTATCAGCGGGCCTCGGTCGAGCGCACCATCACGGCGCGGTCGCTCTCCGACGCGATGGCCATCGTCGACCGGCTGCGCGCCGGCGCCGAGGCGAACGTGATCCAGCAGACGCCGCTGCCCACCCCGCTGCCGACGCCGAGCGACACGCCGGCCGGGGGTGACGGGTGAGCACCGACGTCCAGGCGGACACCACCGTCATCAAGGCGCTCAAGCGACTGCGCATGCCGCAGACGCAGCGCAACCGCGAGTTCTGGCTGCTGCTGTTCGCCTGTGTGATCAGCGGAGCGGCACTGACGCTCGTGCAGCTCGGCGCCCTCGGAGTGATCGACCCCATGATCCTCGCGATCGGCGGCGGACTGGCGGCGCTCGCCTTCGCGCTGCACGTCGTGCTGCGGTTCGTCGCCTCCGACGCCGACCCGTTCGTGCTGCCGATCGCGACGACGCTGACCGGCCTCGGCGTGGCGATGATCTACCGGATCGACATCGCGTACGGCAACACCGGGTGGGACGCATACTCGACCAAGCAGCTCGTCTGGACGGCGATCTCGCTCGCCGGCGCCATCGCCGTGGTGATCCTGCTGCGCAACTACCGCATCCTCTTCCGGTACACGTACATCTTCGGTCTCGCCGGCATCCTGCTGCTGCTCCTGCCGTTCGTGCCTGGGCTGCGCATCCCCGACGCGAACGCCCAGGTCTGGGTGTCCCTCGGCGGGATCTTCGCGTTCCAGCCGGGCGAGCTGGCCAAGATCTGTCTCGCGATCTTCTTCGCCGGCTACCTGGTGCGCACGCGCGAGAGCCTCACCTCGGTCGGCAAGCGGGTGCTGGGCATCACCTGGCCGCGCATGCGCGAACTCGGCCCGGTGCTCGTCGTCTGGGGCATCTCGCTCGCCATCATCGTGTTCCAGCGCGACCTCGGCACCGGGACCCTGATCTTCGGCATGTTCGTCGCGATGCTCTACGTCGCGACGGGCAAGACGAGCTGGGTGCTGATCGGCCTGGGCCTGGTCGTGGCCGGTGTCGCGGCGGCCACGCAGATCCTCAGCTACGTGCGCGGGCGCTTCACCAACTGGCTGTTCCTCTTCGACTCCTCGCAAGTCGACCCCGATGTGGCGGGCTATCAGCCGATGCAGGGCCTCTTCGGTCTCGCGCGCGGCGGTCTGATCGGCACCGGCTGGGGTCAGGGCCGCCCGGAGATCACCCCGCTCGCGCACAGCGACTACATCATCACGAGTCTCGGCGAGGAGCTCGGGCTGATCGGCCTGTTCGCGATCCTCTGCCTGTACATGGTGTTCGTGAGCCGGGGTGTGCGGATCGGACTCGCCGGGCAGGACGACTTCGGCAAGCTGCTCGCGACGGGGCTGTCGTTCACGATCGCGCTGCAGGTGTTCATCATGGTCGGCGGTGTGACGCGGCTGATCCCGCTCACGGGTCTGACGACTCCGTTCCTCGCCGCCGGCGGCTCCTCGCTCGTGGCGAACTGGCTCATCGTGGCGCTGCTGCTGCGCATCTCCGACGGCGTGCGCCGTCAGCCCAGGGTGGTGATCGGCTGACATGACCAAGGAGCTCCGCCGGCTCAGCGTGATCATGCTCTTCATGTTCATCGCGCTGTTCGCCGCGACCAGCTGGATCCAGGTCGTCGAGTCCGACAGCCTGGCCCAGAACCCGCACAACAAGCGCACGCGGCTCGACAGCTTCGAGATCCAGCGCGGCGCGATCATCGTCGACGGCGCCGCGATCGCCAGCTCCGTGCCCAGCGAGGACCAGTACCGGTTCCAGCGGGTCTACACCGACGCCGCGATGTGGGCCCCGGTGACCGGCTACTTCAACCCCGCGCTCGGCTCCAGCACCGGCATCGAGAAGGCCATGAACGCCGACCTCTCCGGAACGGGATCCAACGCCTTCTTCGCCGAGATCGAGCGCATCCTGTCCGGTCAGCCACAGCGCGGCCTCAGCGTGGAGCTCTCCCTGAACACGGCTGCTCAGCGCGCCGCCACGGAGGCGCTGGAGGGCCTGCAGGGCGCCGTGGTCGCGATGGACCCGAAGACGGGGCGCATCCTGGCGATGGCCTCCACCCCCGGCTTCGACACGAACCTGATGGCCGTGCACGACGCGAATGCCGCGAACGCCACCTACGACCAGCTCGTCGCCGACCCCGGCAAGCCGCTGTCGAACCGTGCGATCGCGGGGGACCTCAACCCGCCGGGATCGACGTTCAAACTGGTCACGGCCGCGGCGGCGTATGCGAGCGGCGAGTGGACGCCGGAGTCCACGCTGCCCAACCCGGCGATCTACACGCTGCCCGGCTCCTCCAATCGCGTGTCCAACGCGTGGGGCGGCACCTGCGGACCGGGCGCCACGGTCACGATCGCCGAGGCGATCCGCCTCAGCTGCAACATCCCGATGGCGGAGCTGGCCGTCGAGCTGGGCGACGACGCGATCCGCGAGATGGCGGAGAAGTTCGGCTTCAATCGCAGCTTCGACACGCCGCTGCCCTCGACTCCGTCCAGCTACCCGCGGGCGCTCGACGACGCGCAGACCGCGCTGTCCGGTTTCGGTCAGGGCCAGGTCACCGCGACGCCGCTGCAGATGGCCATGGTCTCGGCCGGCATCGCCAACGACGGGGTGGTCATGAACCCCCAGATGGTCGACGCCGTGATCGGCAACGACCTGTCGGTCATCCGGGCGTCGGAGAATACGGAGTTCGGGCGTGCGGTGGATGCCGAGATCGCCGACGAGATCACTTCCGCCATGGTCGCGAGCGTCTCAAACGGCGCGGCGCAGGGTGCAAGAATAGACGGGGTCGACGTGGCCGGTAAGACGGGAACGGCGGAGAACGGAAACAGGCCGCACACGCTGTGGTTCACGGGGTTCGCCCCCGCGGACGACCCCGCGGTCGCAGTAGCGGTCGTCGTCGAGAACGGCGGCGGACAGGGTCAATCAGGAAGCGGGGACACCATCGCCGCTCCGATTGCGAAGAAGGTCATAGAGGCGGTGCTGGGCAGATGAGGCCGACGCAGGGTGTGTCGTTCGGTGGTCGTTACGAGCTGCAGTCGCGGATCGCGATCGGTGGCATGGGTGAGGTCTGGGAGGCCACGGACCATGTCATCGGGCGTACCGTCGCGATCAAGATCCTCAAGGACGAGTACATGGGGGATCCCGGATTCCTCGAGCGGTTCCGCGCCGAGGCCCGGCACGCCGCACTCGTCAACCACGAGGGCATCGCGAGCGTGTTCGACTACGGCGAGGAGAACGGCAGCGCCTATCTCGTCATGGAACTCGTCCCCGGCGAGGCGCTGTCCACGATCCTCGAGCGCGACGGCGCGCTGAGCGCGGACAAGACGCTCGACATCGTCGCCCAGACGGCGTCCGCGCTGCAGGCCGCGCACGCCGCCGGCCTGGTGCACCGCGACATCAAGCCGGGCAACCTGCTGATCACGCCGGACGGCCGGGTCAAGATCACCGACTTCGGCATCGCCCGCATCGCCGACCAGGTGCCGCTCACCGCGACCGGACAGGTGATGGGCACGGTGCAGTACCTGTCTCCGGAGCAGGCCTCCGGTCACCCGGCGTCTCCCGCGACCGACACGTACTCGCTGGGCATCGTCGCGTACGAGTGCCTGGCCGGGAAGCGCCCGTTCACCGGCGAGTCCCAGGTGGCGATCGCGATGGCGCAGATCAACGAGCAGCCCCCGCCGCTGCCGCCGACGGTGCCCATCCCGGTGCAGAACCTCGTGATGGCCATGATCGCGAAGAAGCCGGGCGACCGCCCGTCGTCCTCGGCGACCGTGGCACGCGCGGCGCAGGCGCTGCGCCGCGGCGACCTGAACTCCGCGGCGATCGCCGTGCCGGCCATCGCGACGGGCGGCATCGCCGGAGACGACGACGCGACCCGCATGCTCACCGCGTCCGATGACGGCGCCACGCGCATCCTTCCCACCACCGCGCAGCTTCCGACCGAGGAGGCCCTCGCGGAGGAGGAGAAGAAGAAGAAGAAGCGCAGCCCGTGGACCTGGCCGCTGATCGCGCTGATCGCGCTGCTGATCATCGTGCTGGGCGGCACGTTGTGGGCGATGTTCGGCAACCAGGGCGGAGACGCCGAACCGTCGAAGTCGCCCACGTCGGCCGCGCCGACGTCTCAGGCGCCCTCGCCGACGCCGACGACCCCTGAGGTCACTCGAGTCGACGTCACCGCCCTGAACCTCGAGGGCATGGACTGTGCGACCGCGACGGCCACGCTGAAGGGCGCGGGCTTCACGAACGACATCACGTGCGCCGACGGCGACCCTGCTCCCACCGACGGTGAGGTCGGCCAGGTGTACCGCGTGCAGCCGTCCGGCAACGTGGAGACGACCACGCCGATCGCGCTCACCGTCTACGCCGCGCGCACGCCGCTGCCCACGCCGACCGACACCCCGACGATCACGGGCGACCCCGTGGCCGGTGGCACCGTCACCATCGCGTGGGGCACCGGCTTCACCTGCCCGAGCGGCACCACGCTCTCCGGCTACGTCGTGTCGCTGCAGAACGGCACGTTCGTGTCGGGCGGTCCGAACTTCCAGCCGACCCAGCGCAACGCGCAGGTGAAGGTGGGCGACGCCGTCGGTCAGCAGCTCATCGCGACCTACCAGGCGCTCTGCTCGGGTGGCGACCAGCGCACCTCCAACGCCTCGCCTCCGCTGTCGGTGACGATCACCGCCCCCGCGGACAACGGCGAGGGTGACGGCGGCGAGGGCGCCGACGGGTAGCCTGTAGATCCATCGCAATCCAGTCGTTTCCAGGGGGGTAGTCCGTGTCCACAGAGCCACGAGTCATCGCGGGGAGATACCGCGTCGACGAGCTCATCGGGCACGGCGGAATGGCGAAGGTGTACCGCGGGTACGACCTGACCCTGGGGCGTGAGATCGCGATCAAGATCCTCGACCCCGAGCTCGCCAAGGACACCAGCTTCCGCACGCGCTTCCGCCTGGAGGCGCAGGCGGCGTCCCGCATGTCGCACCCCTCGATCGTGCGGGTCTACGACGCGGGGGATCCCTCCGCGGGCGACGCCTCCTCCGACGAGCCGCCGTACATCGTGATGGAGCTGGTCAAGGGCACCCTGCTCAAGAAGATCATCGCGGACGGACCTGTCCCGGTGGAGGACGCGGTCCGCTACGTCGACGGCATCCTCGAGGCCCTCGACTACTCCCACCGCGCGGGCGTGGTCCACCGCGACATCAAGCCGGGCAACGTCATGGTGACCGACAAGGGCCAGGTCAAGGTCATGGACTTCGGCATCGCCCGCGCCGTGTCCGACTCCTCCTCGACGGTCGCGGAGACCACGCAGATCATCGGCACCGCGGCGTACTTCTCGCCCGAGCAGGCCAAGGGCGAGCCGGTCGACGCCAGAGCCGACCTCTACTCCACGGGTGTGGTGCTGTACGAGCTGCTGACAGGACGCCAGCCGTTCCGCGGCGAGTCACCGGTCGCTGTCGCCTACCAGCACGTAAGCGAGACGCCCGTGCCGCCGTCCGAGGTGAACGAGGACGCCCCGGCTGCCCTCGACCCCATCGTGCTGCGCGCGCTGGCGAAGGACCCGTATCAGCGGTTCCCGGACGCCGCGCACTTCCGTGCGGCGCTCGACGCCGCCGTGACCGGGGCCGCACCGACTCGCAAGCAGATCGGCGCGCTCACCAGCGAGCTCTACGGCCCGAGCCCACGACAGGCGCAGGAGACCGCGCGGTCGCTGCGGCAGCTGAGCACGGACACGACCATGACGCGCACCCAGTCGGGTCCGCCGGTCGCTTGGATCTGGGCGGGCGTCGCTCTGCTGGCGGTGCTGCTCGCCTCGGTGCTCTTCTGGGTCGTGACGATCAGCATGCGTCCGGCCGACGTCCCCAGCACCTCCCGCGTGGTGCCCGACCTGACAAACGTGGCCTCCGAGCGCGCGCAGGACGATCTGGCCGCCCTGGACCTGTCGTCGAAGATCGTGATCGAGTCGAGCCCCGATATCGCCGAGGGCAACGTGATCCGCACCGATCCGGAGAGCGGAGTCTCCGTCGAGGAGGGCTCCACCGTCACGCTCTACGTCTCCTCCGGCGAGGAGACGGTGGTGGTACCGAAGCTGGAGGGCATGTCCCTGCAAGCCGCCACGGACGCCCTGGAGAAGGCGGGCCTCGAACTCGGGACGGTCACGCAGCGCAACGACAAGGGTCTCGCTGCGAACACGGTGATGACGGCGAGCGAGAAGGCGGATGACGAGGTCGCGCCCGGCACGGTCGTGAACCTGGAGGTCGCGAGCGGCAAGGTCACGCTGACCGACGTGGTCGGCTGGTCGGTGGAGTCGGCGTCGAAGGCGCTGACCGACCTCGGACTCACCCCCGTGCCTCTGGAGTCGCCGGACTGCCCGGCGACCGACCCCGCCACGGTGCACTCCATGTCGGTGGCCCCCGGAGACGTCCCGATCAACTCCTCGGTCGAGCTGCGGTACTGCACCGGCTCCTGACCGCGCACGGCGTCACCGCGTGAGCGGATGCAGCCCTTCGGCCCTGGCCACCGCGACGGAGTCCCCGCACAGCCGGAGCCAGTTCGCGAGCAGGCGGTAGCCGCCCTCGGTCAGCACGCTCTCGGGGTGGAACTGCACGCCGTGGAACGGGCGCGTGCGGTGCGCGAGCGCCATGACAGTGCCGTCCGGAGCCCACGCGGTGGCCGCGAGCTCGGGGGACAGGTCGGACGCGGCGAGCGCGAGCGAGTGGTAGCGCCCGGCGTCGAACGGCGAGGGGATGCCGTCGAACAGCGCGGAGCCGTCGTGCTGCACGTGCGACACCATGCCATGCATCAGCTCCGCGGCAGCCGTCACCGGTGCGCCGAACGCCGCGCCGATGGTCTGGTGCCCCAGGCAGACCCCGAGCGTGGGCACGGCGGCATCGGCGGCGAGCCGCACGGCCTCGAGCGAGACGCCGGCGTCAGCGGGCGAGCCAGGACCGGGGGAGAGGAGCAGCGCGTCGTGCGCGGAGAGGAGCTCGGCGATGCGACCGGCGTCGACCGCGTCGGACTCGACGATCGTCGTGGCGGCGCCCAGCTCGTGGAGGTAGCCGACCAGCGTGTGGACGAAGCTGTCGTGATTGTCCACGACGAGCACGCGTGTCATTCGACGTCGACCTCACCCGGTGTGATGAACGGGCTGATCCACGGGAACACGTACCAGAAGAGCGCGTAGAGGACGGCGGCGATCACCACCAGAAGGATGAGCACGCGCAGCCACCACGGACCGGGCAGCAGACGCCAGAGGGCGGCATACATCGGTGTTCGCTCCTGTTCGTTCGTGGTCACACCGAGGGTGCGGCGGGCGGCGGCGGGGGATCGGTCAGCGCGGGCGGGGGCCCCTCCGCGCGGGGCTGGAAGCTCTCGAACACGCCGTACGCGACGATGCGCTCCGCGAGCGAGTACAGCGGGGAGCAGGCGGTCAGCGTGATGTACTGCTCCCCGGTCTGCTGCTCGGGCATCTGCGGCACGTCTGCCAGCACGTCCGTCTGCGTGGGCTTGACGTACTCCAGGGTGCGGAACCGGTAGGTGTACCAGCCGTCGGGGGTCTCCACCACGATGGCGTCGTCGAGCTGCAGCTTGTCGAGCTGATTGAAGGGCTTGCCCCAGGTGGTGCGGTGACCGGCGAGGGAGAAGTTGCCGACCTCGCCGGGCATCTTGGAGTCCGTGTAGACGCCGATGCCCTTCTGGTCGAGCGTGCGCGCGCGGCTCGTGCCGCCGAAGATGCCGAAGTTGTACTCCGCGCCGAAGCGGGGGATGTGCATCTGCCCGAACCAGGCGCCGTCCTCCGGCGCTGCGGGGATCGGGGCCTGATAGACCTTCGTGCCGTCCTCCGTCTCGACGAGCGGCGGCGGTGCCGGCGGGTCGGCGGCGGCGAGCTGCTGCGAGATCGCGGCGCCCTCGTCGTTCTTCTGGGCCGCGATGATGATGTCGCCGATCCACATCTGCCACGCCACGAACAGGAGGACGAGCACGCCGGCGGTGAGAAGGAGTTCGCCGAGCACACTCGCGAACGTGGCGCGCGACCGTGGTCGCTCCCGACGTCCGCTGTGCCCCCCAGACACGACGGATGCAGTCATGGCGAGATCATATCCGCCATCGCTGAACGCGGGCTCGCGCTGTCGGCGTGCGGAGGGCCCCGCGACTCGTCGGGCAAAGGTGTCATGGGTACAATGACGGCATGGCACGTGACCGTAAGACCGAAGAACCCGCTGTCGAGCGCGCCGAGGGCGACGCCGCTCCCAACGCCGTGTGGTTCAAGCCGGTGATGATCGGCTTCATGCTTCTCGGCCTCGCGTGGATCCTCGTGTTCTACATCTCGGGGATGCAGTTCCCGATCCCTGGCCTCGACAACTGGAACCTCGCGATCGGACTCGGCATCGCCCTGATCGGCTTCCTGATGACCACGCGCTGGCGCTGATCGTCAGCGGTACGCACAGAACCCCTCGCTTCGGCGAGGGGTTCTGTCGTTGCGGGGGGTGCGAAGTTATCCACAGGTTATCCCCACACTGGGGAGAATTACACCGATGTTATTCACATGGGTTGATAACCCTGTTAACAACTCGGGATCAGGACAAAAGGATCGCGGGAGGCACGAACGCCACCACGACGATCAACAGGACGACCACCAGCGCCAGCAGCGCGATCTGCCAGCCGCGCTGCTCCCTGCGCTTGGTCCGGGTGTAGATGAACGCGACGATCGCACCGACGATCGCGCCGCCGAGGTGCGCCTGCCACGCGATGTTCCCGATGAAGAACCCCAGCGCGAAGTTGATGCCGAGGATCACCAGAAGCCCCGTCACGTTCGCGCCGATGTGCCGACCGATGATGAGCAGCGCGGCCATGAGCCCGAAGATGGCGCCGGAGGCGCCGACCGTCGCGGTGGTCGGCGCGAGGCAGGCCACCATCACCGAACCGCCGAACCCGCTGATCAGGTAGATCGCCAGGAAGCGCGCTCGTCCGAGCATCGGCTCCAGGCTCTGACCCAGCATCCACAGCGCGAGCATGTTCAACGCCAGATGGATGAAGCTGCCGTGCACGAACATCGCGGTGAGCAGCCGCCAGGGCTCGAACGGGTACGGCGAGATGCTCGGGTACAGGTAGGGCGCGGCGAACAGCAGCTGACGCGTGATCTCCTGCCCGATGCCGGGGATGAGCTGCACCAGCCCGATGAACGACGTCACCGCGAGCAGCGCGTACGTCACCACCGGCTTGCCGCCACGTGCCACCGCCATCGTGCTGCCGCCGCCCCAGCGCCGCGCCGCCTTCTTCTGAGCGGGGGTGCGGTTCTTGCGCTCGGCGTTCATGCACTCGGGGCAGATGACGCCGACGGGCGCCTGAGTCTGACACTCGGGGCAGATGGTGCGCAGGCACCGCTGGCAGAGCACGAAGCTCTGCCGATCCGGATGCCGGTAGCAGAAGTTGTCGCGATTGCTCGTGAACTCGGGCGTCGTCATCCGGATCGACCGCAGCTGTCGTCAGGCGGCGACGATGTCGATCGACTGCAGCACGACCGGCTCGATCGGGCGGTCGCCCGCGGCAGTCGGAACCGCGGCGATCGCGTCGACGACCTTCTTCGATGCCTCGTCGGCGACGGCGCCGAAGATGGTGTGCTTGCCCTGCAGCCACGGCGTCGGGTCCGTCGTGATGAAGAACTGCGAGCCGTTGGTGCCCTCGACCTTGCCGGTGATGGCGTTGCGGCGGAGGCCGGCGTTGGCCATCGCCAGGATGTAGGGCTCGTTGAAGTCGAGCTCCCCGTTGATCTCGTCGTCGAAGTTGTAACCGGGGCCGCCGACGCCCTGACCGAGCGGGTCGCCGCCCTGGATCATGAAGTTCGGGATGATGCGGTGGAAGATGACGTCCTTGTAGAGGGGCCCCTCGCCCGGCTTGCCGGTGGCGGGGTGCGTCCACTCCTGGGTGCCGTCGGCCAGCCCGACGAAGTTCTTGACCGTCTTGGGGGCGTGGTCCCCGAAGAGGTTGATGACGATGTCACCGTGGTTGGTGTGCAGAGTTGCGACATGCGAAGCGTGAACCATTCCCTCATTCTCGCAGAGCTTCCGGTGAGCCGGCCGGGCGCGTACATCTCCTCGCGCCAACATGCAAGGGGCGGACGATTCCCTCCCCGCATTCAGGCACTCGTGGCAAGATGGGGAACCCGTACTCCAATGGACAGGAGAGCATCGTGAGCCTCAGCCGCAAGCGGAAGAAGCAGCTTCGTCGTCTTCAGAAGGACGCGAACCAGCTGTGGGAGGACCAGCAGGTGCTCGTCGGCCACGCCGCCGACGTCGCCCGCGAGGCAGGTCGTCAGCTCGGCAACTTCAACCGGGAGCAGATCGTCCCGGTGGTCCAGGACACCTACAACCGCCGGGTGGCGCCGGTGGTCGACCGCAGCGTGAAGATGGGCAAGCACGTCGTCGACGACAAGGTCGTCCCGATCGTCGGCGGTGTCGTCGGCACCGCCCTCACCGCGTGGGACGTCGCCAACGCCAAGCGTCAGGGCGTCGCCTACAAGCCGCGTAAGGTCGTCGCCGAGAAGAAGGGCATGGGCCTCGGCTCCGTCATCGCCATCGTGCTCGGGGCCGCTGCCGCCGTCGGCGTGCTCTACGCCGCCTGGCAGGCGCTCCGTGCGGACGACGAGCTCTGGGTCGCGGACGACCCGCTGTCGGCTCCCGACGCGTGAACACCACCCCCGACCCGCACGCGCGGGTGAGGGATGCTGCGGCCGCCCGCGGACTCGACATCGAGATCCGCGAGCGGCCGCAGGCGCGTAGCCTGCACGAAGCCGCCGCGATCCTCGGCATTCCGCCGTCCGGCATCGTGAAGACCCTCGTGGTGAAGCGGTCCGACGACACCTACCTGTTCGCGCTCGTCCCGGGTGGCCGTGCCATCTCCTGGCCCAAGCTCCGCGCCGTCGTGGGCGTGAACAAGCTCCGGCTGCCTGAGCCCGAGCTCGCGCTGGCGGCGACCGGCTATGAGCGCGGGACCATCGTGCCGATCGGCAGTTACACCGACTGGCCGGTCTACGCCGACGAGTCCATCGTCGGGCAGCGGATCGCGATGGGTGCCGGCGCGCACGGGTACAGCCTGTTCGTCGACGCGGACGACCTGATTGCCGCGTACGGCGCGACCGTCGCGGACATCTCCGTCCCCGAAGAGCCGGGCGAGCGCTGAGGGCGCGCCGCGTCAGGCCAGGCCGGCCATGCGGATCGCGATGTCGACCAGCTTGACCCGCTGCAGCTCGGCGACGGCCTTCAGCGGGAACCACTCGGCCATGTCCGTGGAGCCGTCCTTCTCGAACCGGAGCCTGCCGCCCGTAACCTCCGCGCGGTAGACGATGCGCAGCGTGTGCAGGGGTTCCGTCGAGGCGTGCACGCGGCGGCCGGCGGGGATCACGCGGGAGTGGATACCGAGGAGCTCGCCCACCCGGACGGTGTAGCCGGTCTCCTCGCGCAGCTCGCGCCGGACCGCATCCTCCGGCGCCTCGCCGGGCTCGAGGCCTCCACCCGGCATGGTCCACGCCATACGTCGACCCTCAGTCCAGCGCGCCAGCAGGAGCCGGCCACCCCCATCGGTGACGACCCCGTATGCGGCGACGCGCAGGTCCATGCGTCACACCCTATCCGCCTGCATGCCGCGGCCCCGACCGCGTGTCGAGGCCGCGCCCCGCCGGTGACGGCGGGTCGGTCGAGCCGCGCCGCGTCGGCCGGCGAACCGATCACGAATCGAGAAGCGCCAGCCGCGCCGCGCTCGTACGCTGAGGGCATCACCGCTTCACCCCCGGACGAGAGGACCGACCATGGCCGACAACGACAAGAACTTCACCGTCGAAGAGCGCGAGGCGATGCAGGCCGCCGCCAAGGAGGCCCGCACCAGGCGCTCGCGGGCGAAGAAGTCGCCGGAGGAGCTGCGCGCCGCCGGCGAGGCCGACCTGAAGGAGGCCATCGACAAGCTCGGCGACACCGACCGCGCGCTGGCCGAGAAGCTGCACACGCTGGTCTCCGACGTCGCACCGGAACTCGTTCCCCGCACCTACTACGGCATGCCCGCGTGGGGACGCGACGGCAAGGTGCTGTGCTTCTTCCAGCCGGCCGGCAAGTTCAAGGTGCGCTACGGCACGTTCGGGTTCGAGCCGATCTCGAACCTCGACGACGGCACCGTCTGGCCCACCGCCTACGCGGTGACGGATCTCACGACCAAGGACCTGCAGTTCCTCGCCGACCGCATCCGCCAGGCCATCAGCTGACGGGCGCGATCAACCCGCCCTGGCGTCGGCGGAGCGCAGTACCGTGGAGCCTGTGAGCACACCCCCGTTCCCCGCACCCGTATACGCCGCGCGCCTCCACCGTGCCGCCGCCCTCGCCCGTGAGACCGGCCTCGACGCGATCGTCGTAGGCCCCGGCCCCGACCTCCAGTACCTCGTGGGCGTCGAGGGCGACACCATCGAGCGCCTGACCGCCCTGGTGATCACACCGCAGGGAGCGCCGACGATCGTGGTGCCGCGCATGGAGCTCGCCAAGGTGCGCAGCACCGCCGTCGGAGAACTCGGGCTCACCGTCGCCGACTGGGTCGACGGCGACGACCCGTATCCACTGGTCGCCGCGGCCGCCGGCGACGTGGCGCGCGTCGGGGTGTCCGACGCGCTGCCTGCCCTGCACGTGGTCCCGCTGGGACAGCGCCTGGGCGTGACACTCGAACTCGCGACACCGGTGCTCCGCGAGAGCCGCATGATCAAGGATGCGGCGGAGATCGCGGAGTTGCGCAGGGCGGGTGCCGCCATCGACGCGGTGCATCATCGAGTGCCGGAGTGGCTGCGCGCGGGGCGCACCGAGCGGGAGGTGGCCGCCGACATCGCGGAGGCCATCGTGGCCGAGGGGCACCGCACGGTCGAGTTCGTGATCGTGAGTTCCGGCGCGCACGGCGCCGACCCGCACCACGAGGTGTCCGACCGCGTCATCGAGGACGGGGACATCGTGGTGGTCGACATCGGGGGTGCGGTACCGAGCGGCTACAACTCCGACAGCACGCGGACCTACGTGGTCGGCACGCCCGACCCTGAGGCGGCGGAGCGCATCGCCGTGCTCGTGCGCGCCCAGCAGGCCGCGGTCGACGCCGTGCGTCCCGGCGCGACGGCCGCCGAGGTGGACGCCGCCGCCCGCGACGTGCTCGCCGACGCCGGCCTGGCGGACGCATTCCTGCATCGCACGGGCCACGGCATCGGCGTCTCGGTGCATGAGGAGCCGTACATCGCCCCGGGGAACGACCTCGTCCTGCGACCGGGCATGGCGTTCAGCATCGAGCCGGGAATCTACTTCCCCGGTGCGTGGGGCGCCCGCATCGAAGACATCGTGGTCGTGACCGAGACCGGCGGTGAGCGGCTGAATCTCGCGCCGCACGCGCTCACGAGCACCTCGGGAGCATGACCTTCGACTATCAGGGAATACCCAAAGTACTCAGGGTGAATTCCTAAAGTCCTCTATATCGGTCGCGGCAGCGGAGCTAGCATTCCTGATTGCCGGGAGGTGGGGCTCCGGCAGTCACTGATTCCATCTGGCGGGGGTTGCCGGAGGATCGGATGTTCGCGTCTGAGCACCACAATTTCATCGCGCCCACCGCAGGAGAGAAGAACGGGCGGCGCCACTGGGCGCTTCTCGCTCTCTTCGCGTTGCTCGCCGGGTATCTGATCGCTTTCGTGTCTCCACCGCCGGCAGCACGGGCGGAGTTCAACTTCTCCTGCTCGAGCACCGAGGGGTACACGTACTTCGTCAACACGGGGTCCGCATCTGTGTCCGTCGTATACACGGGCACGAACACGACCGTCGCGAACGTCCCTCTCGGAACGAGCACGCCGTACGGAGTGACCTCGCTCCCCGACGGCAGCAAGCTGTTCGTCACGACCGGCTCGAACACGGTTAAGGTCATCGACACTCGCACGCTGGCGGTCACAACCATCACCAACCCGGGGTTCGCCTTCACGACGGGCATCTGGTCGCGGAGCGATGGCGGGGAGGTGTATGTCGCCAACAGCAACAACAACACGCTCTCCGTGATCGACCCAGCGACGAACGCCGTGACCCAGACGATCAGCCTTCCCGGGCGGCCCGTCACGTTGAGTGCCGTGGGCAATCTGCTCTACATGAGCAACACCAGCGGTGCGGTGATGGTCATGGACATGACGACGCATGCCGTCACGACTCTCGCCGCCAGCGCCCCGAATCCGTCGGAGTACCTCGACGCGAACTCGGCCTACGTCGCCACGGTCAACCAGGGTACGTCCATCCAGATCTACAACCGTGTCTCCGGCACCTTCGCGCGCACCATCAACTACACACCGGCAGGGGGTGGAGCGCTTCACGGGGTCGGTTTCGTCCCGGGGACGAACTATCTCGTCGCGACGGTTCGAGGAATCAGCGCGACGAACCAGGCGACCACGGGCCACACCCTCGTGTTCGACGCATCCACGGGCGCGCTCCTTCGCGACTTTCCCACGCCGAACAAGGACATGCGCGTCGTGACCGCCTCGCCCTTCCACAACCAGATGTACATCGCCGGGGCCTCGACCTTCGCCGGCGCCGGCGCAATGGACGTGCTCAACACGACCGGTGCGCCCTCCACGTGGACCTACACCTCCAGCCAGACGGCGCTGCAGACCAATCCGGACAACCACGAGCCCGCGATGTCGTGCATGCCGCCGCTCACGGGGACCAAAGCCTTCGCGAAGTCGCCCATCGCGCTCGGCGAGGTGACTCGCCTCACGATCACCATCACTAACCCGAACCTCGGTCCGTCGACCGGCCTGCCCGGCACCACGCTGACTGACGACCTGCCGTCGAACATCCGCATCGCTCCGACCCCCAATGCTGCGACCACCTGCTCGGCCGGCTCGGTAGACGCCCCGGCCGGCGGGTCGACGCTGACGCTGTCGAACGGCACCGTCCCCGCCGCTCTCCTCCAGGGATCCACGTCGGTTCCGGGCACCTGCACGATCTCCGTCGACGTGGTCGGCGTAGCGACCGGGGTCCAGACGAACACCATCCCGGCGGCGAACCTGAGCGCGCCCATCGTCGGCCCGAGCACGTCCTCGTTCTCCGCCCCGATCGAAGTCCTGGCGCCCGGGCTGCAGATCACGAAGTCGAACGACGATGCGGACGGGATCGTCGAGGGTGGGCAGACGCTCACCTACTCTCTCACCGTGACCAACACGGGCACCATCGCGCAGACCGGCGTGACGGTGGACGACGTGCTGCCCCCGGGTGTCACCTACGTGCCCGGCTCGACCGTCGCAACCCAGGGGACCACTGTCCGCGACAACGCCCCCGGCGGGACGAACCCGGATCTCGTCGGCGGAGACCCCGTCGCCGGTTCCCTCGTCGGCCCCACCGATCCGTTCACGATCGCGCCGGGACAGACGATGACCGTGACCTACCAGGTCACCGTCGACACGCCGGCGCCCGACACCGTGGACTCCTACACGAATACCGCCAGCGTGAGCTCGGCCCAGGAGCCGACGCCGATCTCGGCGACGAACACGGTGCAGGGCTTCTCGGCCCTGGAGCTGGTGAAGACCGCTGGCACCCCGGTCGACGTGAACGGCAACGGTGCGACCGACGCCGGCGACACCATCGCATACACCTTCACCGTGACCAACACCGGCAACGTCACGATGTCGAACATCGCCGTGACCGACCCGAAGCTGGGGGCCGTCACGTGTGATGTGACCACGCTTGCGCCCACCGAGGTCGCGACCTGCACGGCGGCGCCCTACACGATCACCCAGACGGAGACCGATGCCGGCGAGGTGACGAACACGGCGACCGCAGCGGGCACCGACCCCAGCGGCGACCCCGTGCCGTCGAACGACTCCGCCACGACCACCCCGACCGACCAGGTGCCCGAGCTGCTCTTCGACAAGACGGCCGGAACACCCGTCGATGTGAACGGCAACGGCATCACCGACGCGGGCGACACGATTGCCTACACCTTCACCGTCGCCAACACCGGCAACGTCACCGTGACGGACATCGTGGTGACCGACGCCATGGTCGGTGCGATCACGTGCGACGTGACCACGCTCGCGCCCACCGGCACCGCGACCTGCACGGCCGCGCCCTACACGATCACCGCCGCCGACCAGGACGCCGGAGCAGTCGCGAACACCGCCTCCGCCGCGGGAACCGACCCGAACGGCGACCCCGTCCCGTCCAACGAGGACACCACGAACACCCCGGTCGTGGCGCCCGCCCCGGCGCTGGAGTTCGACAAGAGCGCGGGAACGCCGGTCGATGCGAACGGCAGCGGTTCGACCGACGTGGGCGACACCATCGCCTACACCTTCACCGTGACCAACACGGGCAACGTCCCGGTGACCGATGTGGTCGTCACGGACGACAAGGCCGGACCGGTCACGTGCGACGTGACCACCCTGGCTCCCGGCGGCGTCGCCACGTGCACCGCGGCGCCCTATGAGATCACCCAGGCCGACATGGACGCGGGCGAGGTGCAGAACACGGCGTCGGCGACCGGCACGGACCCCGCGGGCGACCCGGTCCCGTCCAACGACGACACGACCACCACCCCGACCGACCAGAGCCCGGCGCTGGCGTTCGACAAGACCGCGGGTGCTCCGGTGGACACCAACGCGAACGGGATCACCGACGAGGGCGACACGATCGTCTACACGTTCACCGTGACGAACACGGGCAACGTGACCGTCGCGAACATCGCCGTCGCGGATGACGTGGTGGGTGCGGTCACGTGCGACCTGACCACGCTCGCACCGGGCCAGGTGGCCACGTGCACCGCGGGCCCCTACACGGTCACGGCGGCGGACGAGGCGGCGGGCGAGGTCGTGAACACCGCCAACGCGGGCGGCACCGCCCCGAACGGCGACCCGGTGCCCTCCAACGACGACACCACCAACACCCCGGTCGAGCCGTCGGCACCGGCCATCGCGATCGAGAAGACCGCCGGCACCCCGGTCGACGTCAACGGCAACGGCCTCACGGACGCGGGCGACACCATCGACTACACCTTCACCGTGACGAACACGGGCAACGTCCCGCTGCTGGACATCGTGGTGGACGACCCGAAGGTGGGGGCGGTGACGTGCGACGTGACCTCCCTCGCGCCCACCGAGGTCGCCAACTGCATGGCCGAGCCGTACGTCATCACGCAGGCCGATGTCGATGCGGGCAGCGTGGACAACTCCGCCACCGCGACCGGGACGCCCCCGGGTGAGCCAGCCGTGCCGTCGACGCCGGACACCACGAACACCCCGACGGATCAGGTCCCTGCCCTGGAGCTCGACAAGAGCGCCGGCACCCCGGTCGACGTCAACGGCGACCTGCTCACCGACGAGGGCGACACCATCGCCTACACGTTCACTCTGACCAACACCGGAACCGTCACGCTCACCGATCTGACGGTGGACGACCCCAAGGTCGGCGCGGTCACCTGCGATGTCACCGCGCTGGCTCCAGGAGAGGTCGCGACCTGCACCGCCGCGCCGTACACGATCACGGCGGATGACGAGGCCGCGGGCGAGGTCGCGAACACGGCCACCGCCACGGGCACCGACCCGAACGGCGACCCCGTGCCCTCCAACGAGGACTCCACCACGACCCCTGTCGTACCGGCCGCTCCCGCGCTCACGCTGGACAAGGCCGCGGGCGCTCCGGTGGACGTCAACGGCGACGGACTCACCGACGCCGGAGACACCATCGCCTACACGTTCACCGTCACCAACACCGGCAACGTCGCGGTGACCGACATCGCGATCTCCGACCCGATGGTGGGCGCCGTCACCTGTGATGTCACGACACTGGCTCCGGGCGAGGTCGCCACCTGCACCGCCGCGCCGTACACGATCACCGCGGCGGATGAGGCTGGGGGTGCGGTGGCCAACACCGCCATCGCCACGGGCACCGACCCGGACGGCGGCCCCGTCCCGTCGAACGAGGACTCCACGAACACCCCGGTCGTGGCCCCCGCTCCCGCGCTGGAGCTCGACAAGTCTGCAGGAACCCCGGTGGACGTGAACGCGAACGGCATCACGGACGAGGGTGACACGATCGCGTACACCTTCACCGTCACCAACACCGGCAACGTCACCGTGACCGACATCGCGGTACAAGACCCCAGGGCGGGCGCCGTCACCTGCGACGTGACCGCGCTCGCCCCGGGCCAGATCGCCACCTGCACCGCCGCCCCGTACACCGTGACCGCAGCGGATGAGACCGCGGGCGAGGTCGTCAACACGGCCACCGCGTCCGGCACCGCCCCGAACGGCGATCCGGTGCCGTCGAACGAGGACACGACCAACACCCCGGTCATCCCGTCCGACCCGTCGCTGACGATCGACAAGACCGCGGGCACCCCCGACGACGTGAACGGCAACGGCATCACCGATGTGGGCGACACCATCGCCTACACGTTCACCGTGACCAACACCGGCAACGTGCCGCTGAACGACGTCGCTGTGGACGACCCCAAGGTCGGTGCCGTCACCTGTGACGTGACAACTCTCGCCCCGGGAGAGGTCGCGAACTGCACCGCCGCGCCCTACGTCATCACCCAGGCCGACGTGGACAACGGCAGTGTCGACAACTCTGCCACCGCCACCGGCACACCACCGGGCGAGCCCGCCGTGCCGTCGGACCCCAACACCACCACCACCCCGACCGACCAGGTTCCTGCGCTGGAGCTGGACAAGACCGCGGGCACCCCCGTGGACGTGAACGCGAACGGCATCACGGACGAGGGCGACACCATCGCCTACACCTTCACCGTCACCAACACGGGCAACGTCACGGTCACCCACGTGGTGGTCACCGACGCGATGGTCGGCACGATCACGTGCGACATCACGACGCTGGCCCCGGGCGATGTGGCGAACTGCACCGCCGCACCGTACACGGTGACCGCCGCCGACGAGGCCGCAGGCGAGATCGTGAACACCGCCACCGCGTCGGGCACTGCGCCCAGCGGCGACCCGGTCCCTTCGAACGAGGACTCCACCAACACGCCCGCCGCGCCGTCGGCTCCGTCGCTGACCCTCGACAAGACTGCGGGCACCCCCGAGGACGTGAACGGCAACGGCCTGACGGACGTGGGCGACACCATCGCCTACACCTTCACCGTCACCAACACGGGCAACGTGCCCCTCGCCGACATCACCGTCGACGACCCGAAGGTGGGCGCC
Source organism: Microbacterium sp. p3-SID336 (assembly GCF_025143365.1). Taxonomy (GTDB): domain Bacteria; phylum Actinomycetota; class Actinomycetes; order Actinomycetales; family Microbacteriaceae; genus Microbacterium. Next base: position 51,905 of record NZ_JALXPE010000023.1, read on the forward strand.
GTCACGTGCGACGTGACCACGCTCGCCCCGGGAGAGGTCGCCGCGTGCACCGCCGAGCCGTACGTCATCACCCAGGCCGACGTCGACAACGGCAGCGTCGACAACTCCGCCACTGCCACCGGCACACCCCCGGGCGAGCCCGCCGTGCCGTCGGACCCCGACACCACCACCACGCCGACCGACCAGACCCCGGCGCTCACGCTGGACAAGGTCGCCGGCGCCCCGGTCGACGCGAACGCGAACGGCCTCGCCGACGCGGGCGACACCATCGCCTACACGTTCACCGTCACCAACACGGGCAATGTCACGACCACCGACATCGCGGTGGACGACCCGAAGGTCGGCGCGGTCACCTGTGACGTGACCGCGCTCGCTCCGGGCGAGCTCGCCACGTGCACCGCCGCGCCGTACACGATCACGACGGACGACGAGGCCGCGGGCGCGGTCGTCAACACGGCCACCGCCTCGGGCACCGACCCGGACGGCGACCCCGTCCCGTCCAACGACGACACCACCGAGACGCCCGTCGTCCCTGCGGCCCCCGCGCTGCTGCTCGACAAGACGGCCGGCGTCCCGGTGGATGTCAACGCGAACGGCATCACGGACGAGGGTGACACGATCGCGTACACCTTCACCGTCACCAACACCGGCAACGTCACCGTGACCGACATCGCGGTACAAGACCCCAGGGCGGGCGCCGTCACCTGCGACGTGACCGCGCTCGCCCCGGGCCAGGTCGCCACCTGCACCGCCGCCCCGTACACCGTGACCGCAGCGGATGAGACCGCGGGCGAGGTCGTCAACACGGCCACCGCGTCCGGCACCGCCCCGAACGGCGATCCGGTGCCGTCGAACGAGGACACCACCAACACCCCCGCGGCGGACTCGGCTCCGTCGCTCACGCTCGACAAGAACGCGGGCACCCCGGTCGACGTGAACGGCGACGGCATCACGGACGTCGGTGACACCATCGCCTACACGTTCATCGTGACCAACACGGGCAACGTGCCCCTCGCCGACATCACCGTCGACGACCCGAAGGTGGGCGCCGTCACGTGCGACGTGACCACGCTCGCCCCGGGAGAGGTCGCCGCGTGCATCGCCGAGCCGTACGTCATCACCCAGGCCGACCTCGACAACGGCAGTGTGGACAACAGCGCCACCGCGACGGGCACACCCCCGGGCGAGCCCGCCGTGCCGTCGGTGCCCGACACCACGAACACTCCGGCCGACCAGCTGCCGTCCATCACCCTGTTCAAGGTCGCCGGCGCCCCGGTCGACGCGAACGCGAACGGCCTCGCCGACGCGGGCGACACCATCGCCTACACGTTCACCGTCACCAACACGGGCAATGTCACGGTCACCGATGTCGCCGTGACCGACCCCCTGGTGGGCGAGGTCGCCTGCGACGTCACGACCCTGGCGCCCGGAGAATCCGCGAGCTGCACGGCCGCGCCGTACACGATCACCGAGGACGACGAAACCGCAGGGGCGGTCGTGAACACCGCGACCGCGACCGCGAACGGTCCGGACGGCGACCCGGTGCCGTCCGACCCCGACTCGACGAACACCCCGGTCGTGCCCTCCGCCCCGGCGCTCACGCTCGACAAGAGCGCCGGCACCCCGGTCGACGTGAACGGCAACGGCCTCACCGACGCGGGCGACACCATCGCCTACACGTTCACCGTGACCAACACCGGCAACGTGCCGCTCGAGGACATCACCGTGGACGACCCCAAGGTCGGCGCCGTGACGTGTGACGTGACCACGCTCGCGCCGGGGGAGGCCGCGAACTGCACGGCCGAGCCCTACGCCATCACCCAGGCCGACGTGGACGCGGGCAGTGCGGACAACACGGCCACGGCCACGGGCACGCCTCCGGGTGAGCCGGCCGTGCCGTCCGAGCCCGACACCACGAACACGCCGGCCGACCAGGTGCCGTCCCTGCTGTTCGACAAGACCGCGGGCACGCCCGTCGACGTCAACGGCAACGGCCTGACCGACGCCGGAGACACCATCGCCTACACGTTCACGGTCACCAACAACGGCACCGTCACCATCACCGACATCGTCGTGAACGACCCGATGGTCGGTGTGGTCACCTGTGACACCACGACGCTGGCCCCGGGCGAGGTCGCGAACTGCACCGCAGAGCCCTATACGATCACCGAGGCCGACGAGGGTGCGGGCGCAGTGCAGAACACCGCCGGCGGCTCCGGAACCGACCCCGGCGGGGATCCGCTCCCGCCGGTTCCCGACACCACGAACACCCCGGTGATCCCCGCTGCGCCCTCCCTCTCGATCGACAAGACGGCCGGACTCCCCGTGGATGCGAACGGCAACGGACTGGTCGACGTCGGCGACACCATCGCGTACACCTTCACCGTCACCAATACCGGCAACGTGCCGCTGAGCGACGTCGTCGTGAACGACCCGAAGACAGACGTCGTCACGTGCGACCTCACGACGCTCGCGCCCGGGGCTGTCACCTCCTGCACCGCGGCGCCGTACGTCATCACCCAGGAGGATGTCGACGCCGGTGCCGTGCGGAACACCGCGACCGCGGAGGGCACCCCACCAGGAGAGCCCGCCGTGCCGTCCGAGCCGGACACCACCGAGACGCCGACCGACCAGCTGCCGGCCCTGACCCTCGTGAAGTCCAACATGCTCGAAGACGGCAACGGCGACCGCGAGGCCGAAGCCGGCGAGGTCATCCACTACGCCTTCGACGTCACCAACACCGGCAACGTCACACTCACCGAGGTCGGCATCGACGACCCGCTGCTGGACGCGGCCGGCGACCTCATCACGTGCCCGGTCACCCCGGTGGCCCCCGGCGAGACCGTGACCTGCACGGCCGAGCACGAGGTCACCGCGGCCGAGGCCACCGGACGCGACCTCGTCAACGTCGCCACCGCGACCGTGCACGGCGGCGGAGACGACCCGATCACCAGCGATCCGTCGACGACGACCACCCCGACGGACCCCTCCGCTCCGGCTCCCGAGCCGGCCCGACTTCCGACCACCGGCGGCAGCGACCAGGTTGCGCTGGCCCTGATCGCGCTCGCGCTGACGGTGGCCGGAACCACACTCGTCGTGAGAGGGGGGCGACGCCGCATCCACCGGATGCGCTAGCAGCTCACGACGGGGCACGCGCCCCCGCGCCTCTACTCTTACCGGAGATCCCCGAGGCGCGGGGGCGTTCCTCTGCCTCCAGAACGTCCTGGACGATGAGCGCGAACAGCACCCCGCCGACGAGGCCGAGGGCACCGACACCGGTTGCACGCCCCGCGCTCCGCGGTCGCGGATCCGGGTGTGAGAGCGGGCGCGACGGAAGGGTCGGATGAAGTCCGCTCTCCGGTCGAGGTGCGGCGGACGACGCGGAGGTCGTGGGCTGCGGCCACTGGACGCCGGAGTTCAGGTCACGGACCGCGAACGCGACGTGCACACCCGGATCGGCATGGGCGAATCGAACGACGAGATCGGTGCCAGCCTCCACATCAGCCCCGGGGGCGCGCCCGCTCGTACCGCTGAGCACTGACGCGATGGTGGAGCCTAGGAGATTCGAACTCCTGACATCCTGCTTGCAAAGCAGGCGCTCTACCAACTGAGCTAAGGCCCCGTGAGGGATTTCTTGAATTGAAAGGGTGGGGCTACCAGGACTTGAACCTGGGACCTCTTCATTATCAGTGAAGCGCTCTAACCGCCTGAGCTATAGCCCCGTCAACCTCCAAGACTTTACCGGAGAATCACGGAAAATCCGAATCGAGGGCGAGGACCCGTATGGACCCCCGCCCTCGACCGGCTCAGCGCCCTGGTCGGATCGTCGCGCTGCCCGCGGAGAGGGAGACGTCGATGGTGCGCGTGGCCGAGGAAGCCTGCTCGACCGTCGCATCCAGGGACCCGGCGCTGACGTCCTGCGTGATGCGGTACTGCACGTCGGGAAGGGTGAGGTCGAGCGACCCGGCGCTCACATCGATCGTGGTCGTGTCGGGTGCGTCACCCGTGAGCTCGACCGTAAGATCGCCCGCCGAGATGCCGAGGTCGGCCTGACCCACGCCGTCCAGCACGATGTCCGCGCGGCCGGCGTTCATCTGCACGTCGAGTGCCGTCGCCGCACCCTCCACATCGAGCGCTCCCGCGTTGACCTGGATGTCCAGGGCGCCGAATTCGCCGGTCACGTCGAGGCTCCCCGCGTCGAGCGTGAGGTCGGCGTCCAGCGCGGAGTCGCGCAACTCCTCCGGAAGGGTCAGCACGGCGCGCTCGTCCTCGCCGAACCAGTTGCCGAACCACCACCCGAAGGGACCACGGGGGCTCCGCACGGTCAGCTCGTCGCCGTCGCGCTCGAAGGTCCAGCCCTGGCCGCGGCCATTGGTGACTGCGAGTTCCGCCTCGTCCACGTCGCCGAACTCGATCCGCACACTGCTCGCGTCCGCGTCGAGGTCCAGGGCATCCACGCCGGCGGCGTCCACGGTCTGCACGGAGTCGGCACGGTCGGAGGAGGCGATGGTACTGACAGCCGCGACCGCCGCGGTGCCGCCGGCGCCGAGCAGGGCGATGCCGCCGACGACGGCTGTCACCACGATGATCGCGGTGGCACCGGAGGAGCGCTGGGGGGCGGGGCCACCCGGGTCCGCCGACGACGCGGGCTGCTGCGGCGGCGCCGGAGGGTTCGGCGGGGCCGGATAGTCCTGCGGTGTCGGAGGATTCTGCGGAGCCGGGGTGTTCTGCGGCGGGGTCGGGGGGTTCGGCGGGGTGAGGGGGGTGTGGTCGCCCTGGGCACCCGGGTTGTCGGTGGTCATCGTGCCACTCCTGTCTGGGGGTTCGGCGGCGTCGAGCCGCCCGAGTTCTCGATGTGGGCGAGGGCGGCGAGCACGCGCCGGTTGCCCGACTCGTCCTGCTCGAAGCCCAGCTTCTGGAAGATGGAGGTGATGTGCTTCTCGACGCTGGCCTCGGAGAGGAACAGCAGCCCGGCGATCGCCTGGTTCGACTTGCCCTCCGCGATCAGCGCGAGCACCGTGCGCTCGCGTTCGGTGAGACGCAGCATCCGGTCGTCGCGGTTGCGCCGCGTCAGCAGCTGCGCCACCACCTCGGGGTCGAGCACCGTCGCGCCCTCCGCGATGCGGTGGACCGAGTCGAGGAACTCGGTGACATCGGCCACGCGGTCCTTCAGCAGATAGCCGAGTGGGCCTCCCTGACCGGCGATCAGGTCAGACGCATACCGCTCCTCGACGTACTGGGAGAGCACCAGGATCGCGAGGGTCGGGTGCGCCGACCGGAGATCCAGTGCCGCGCGGATGCCCTCATCGGTGAACGTGGGCGGCAGCCGCACGTCGAGGATGCAGAGGTCCGGCGTGCCGTCGACCACCGCTTCGCGCAGTCCGGTGGTGTCGGTCAGCGCCGCGACCACCTCGTGCCCGGCGTCTTCGAGCAGTCGCACGAGCCCTTCGCGCAGCAGGACGGAGTCCTCGCAGATCAGGATGCGCATGGCACGTTCACCTCCAGGCTGGTCGGGCCGCCGTGCGGGCTGTCGAGGCGGAAGGTGCCGCCCGCGGCGAGGATCCGGTTCGCGATGCCGTCGAGGCCGCCGCCCGGCAGCACCTGTGCGCCGCCCATGCCGTTGTCCTCCACACGGGCCCACAGCGTATTGCCCTCGCGGAGCCGCACCGTGACCCTCGCCTCGCTGGCGCGGGAGTGCTTGGCCGCGTTCGTCAGGGATTCCGCGATGGAGAAGTACACCGCGGCTTCGGCTTCCCGGCTGCACCTGCCGTCCATGCGCACGTCGAGGTGCACGGGGATATGCGAGCGTCCGGCCAGGGCGGACAGCGCCGCGTCGAGTCCACGGTCGTCCAGCACGGAGGCGTGGATCCCGCGGGCGAGCTGCCGCAGTTCGGTGATGGCGGCCTTCGTGGAGGTGTGCGCCTCGGAGATGAGCTCCTTGGCGGCGTCCGGGTCGTTGTCGATCTTCTGCTGCGCGAGGCCGAGGGTCATGCCGACGGACACGAGTCGCGGCTGGACCCCGTCGTGCAGGTCGCGTTCGATGCGCGTGCGCTCCAGGTCGGCGGCGCGCACGGCGCCCTCCCGCTGTGCGGTGGAGGTGCGCACCCGCTCGGTGAGCTCGACCTCGCGGCTGCGGGCGACGATCGCGAGGGCGAGAGTGCGGTGCAGCAGCGCGAGCCCGATCATGCCGGCCGCGGAGGCGACGACGCCGAGGATCCCGATCAGGGGTGCCCAGGCGACGGGGATGCCGGCGCCGCCGAACGGTCCCGTGAACACTTCGGACCCGGTGAGCGGAGCGAACGCGATCACGATCGACCAGACGAACGCCCAGCACAGACGCAGGACGACGAATCCGAGCACGGCCGCGATCGCGAAGTTCGCGACCGCCCGCCACATCCGCCCGTCGATGGCCTGCCGGCCGAGTGCCCGCAGCCAGCCGCCGAAGCCGGGGCGGTCTCGCGGCTGCAGCCGCAGCGGGGCGACCGGGGTGCGGTAGAGACCGCCGATCCGCGCGACCTCGAACCAGCCGACGCCGAACAGGGCGTACACGAGACCGACCAGGAGCACGATCCCGACGCCGGCGGCGAACAGCAGTCCAATGCCGGTTCCGAGCATGCCGCCGAGCATCCCGAAGATGATGCCGCCGATCACGCCGACGCCTGCCAGATGCAGGATCGTGAGGAGGATGCGCAACGGCGGCTTCGCCACGGAGGCGGGGGCCGGCGTCGCAGTCTGAGTGGTCATGGTTCCACGGTAGAGCCGGGCGAGGTACCGGCACACCGAGGCAGCCGGACACTCGTCTTCGGGTTTTCCCTACCCGCGCCCCCGGCGCTGCGACGACGTCCGGTCTTCACAGGTCGCGGCCCGACACCACCGGCAGGAACGACGAAG
>NZ_JALXPE010000024.1 GCF_025143365.1 Microbacterium sp. p3-SID336
CGTCTCTGCGACCGGCCTACTGCTCGTCGTCGAAGCGCACGCCGTAGGTGATGCCGCCCGGGGTCTCCGCGAGGCGGATCATCCCCAGCCGGTCGTAGAACGCGGCTGCCCCCGCGTTCGCCGGGTCCATGCCGAGGTGCAGGCCGGGCACCCCGCGGCGCCGCAGCTCCGCGAACAGCGTCTCGATGAGACGACGACCCAGCCCCTGGCCCTGCGTCTCGGGCAGCAGGTCGATGTGCAGGTGCGCCGGGTAGGCGGCGGCGTGCGGCTCGACCCCGGGCGCGCGGGTGTAGCCGTAGTCGATCAGCCGCTCCTCGCGACTCGCGGGCGCCGCCGGTCGGGGGTAGCGCTCCTGAAGGGTCGGCCACCACTCGTCGCGGAACCAGGCGTAGAACGCGTCGGTGTCGTCGGTCGCGACGAGGTAGCCGATCGCGTGCCCGTCCTCGCCCTCCACCACCCAGGCGAGGTCGGGGTGCCGTTCCACGTAGGGGACGGCGAACAGCGCACCCCAGAGGTCGTCGTCCGAGAGGATTCCCGTCGCGTCGTCGCCGGCGTCCGCCGTCTCGAGGCAGATCTCGTACATCGCAGGACGATCGGACGGACGGTACGGACGGATGCGCGACACGGGGGCTCCTCGGCTGGGGTCAGGTAGCGCTCAGCCTATCGGCGCCGTCGACGCGTTCCTGGGCTCCGACGACCCACGGCAGGAGCCAGGCGGCGAGCACGAGCACCACCCCGGCGCCGACGAGCGCGCCGCCGAGCGTGTCGGTGGCCCAGTGCACCGACAGGAACGTGCGGGACAGCGCCATCGCGACCACCCACAGCGCACCGGCGATGGCCATCCACACCCGCGGGAAGAGCACCCACAGCACCAGGGCGATCGTGGCGGCGTTCGCCGTGTGCCCGGAGGGGAATGAGCCGTAGTCGCTCACCACCAGCATGTCGTCCGGCCGCGCCCGTCCGAAGATGTTCTTCAGCAGCTGGACGGCAGCCGCGCTCGCGAGGAAGCAGATCGCCGCGAACAGCGCACCCCGCCATCGCCGCACCAGCACGAGGACCAGGATCGTGAGCAACGGCACCCCGAGGATGGCGACCCATCCGCCGCCGATCCAGTTGAGCGCGAGCGCGAAGTCGAGCATCCACTCGGCCCTGATCCGCGCGATCGTCTCGTTCCACCACTGGTCGAACGCGGGCGCCTTCGGGAAGACGGACACGACGAGCGCGCCCAGGGCAGTGGCCAGGAGAAGGCAGGCGACGCCCCACCAGAGCAGCATCCGTCGGTTCATCGTCCCATTCTGACCGATGCCGCCTGGATCCTCGGGACGTCGCCCTGAGCTCACGGAGCCAGCATGCCCACCGTGCGCGGACGCACGACGAGCCACAGCGCCAGGATGCCGACGGCCGAGCAGCCGACCATCACCGAGGCCATGCTGGTCGCAGTGATCCCCGCGTCGTGCGAGATCCACCCGACCACCGGGGAGACGAGCCCCGCGACGCCGAAGTTCGTGGCGCCGATGATCGACGCGGCCGTGCCGGCCGCCTTCCCGTGTCGATCCAGCGCGAGCACCTGCACGTTGGGCATGGTGAACCCGCATGCCGTCATGAACACGAACAGCGGGATGAGTGTTCCCCAGAGCCCCAGCCCCAGCTGATCGGTCACGACGATGGCGGAGCCGGCGAGCAGCAGCACGGCGGTCGAGTACGCCATGACCCACTGCGGCCCGAACCGAGCGGCGAGCCGCGACGCGGTCTGCACGCCGACGACGACCCCGAGCGAGTTGACCGCGAACACCAGACCGTACTGCTGCGCGTCCAGCCCGTGCGTCACCTGGAACAGGAACGGCGAGGCGGAGAGGTACGAGAAGAGTCCGGAGAAGGTCATGCCGCCGATCACGAGCACACCGAGGAAGACCCGGTCGGTGAGCACCGAGCGATAGCGCTGCAGCATGGTGGCGCCGCCGCGGTCCCTTCGCCGGGCGACCGGCAGCGTCTCGCGGATGAAGAGCACGGTCGACAGCAGCATCACCACGCCGTATGCGGCGAGGACTCCGAAGATCCCCCGCCACGGCATCAGCGTGAGCAGCCACGAGCCGATGAGCGGAGCCACCACGGGGGCGACACCCGACACGAGCGCGAGCCGGGAGAGCATGACCACCAGGCGTCGTCCGCCGAACAGGTCCCGCACGATCGCCATGGCGACGACGCCGCCCGCGGCCGCCCCGATCCCCATCAGCACCCTGGCCGCACTGAGCAGGCCGAGGTCCGGCGCGAACGCGGCACCCAGGCTCGCCAGGACGTGCAGAGCGGTGACGGCGATGAGCGGCACGCGTCTGCCCACCTTGTCGCTGAGCGGCCCCACGACGAGCTGTCCCAGCGCGAAGCCGATCATGGTCCCTGTCAGGGTCAGCTGGATCGCGGCCGCGGTGGTCTGGAAGTCCTCCTCCAGCAGCGGGAACGCCGGGAGGTAGAGGTCGATCGTGAACGGCCCGAGCGCGGTCAGCGCGCCCAGCAGGATGATGGAGAGCGTGCGGCGGCCGAGGGAGAGGGCGTCGCCGGGGTGCAGCATGACCGGCGCGGTCTCGGGGTTCGAGCCCAGCGTGCGGATCGCGCCGGTCGCTGTGGAGGTGCGGATGCTGCCGGTCGCGGTGCGCTCGGCGGGCACGGAATCGGGTGCGGGCGGGACGGAATCGGGCGCGGGCGGAGACGTCGGCGCGGATGCGGGAGTGGGAACGGAGTCGGTGCGCGGCGCGTCGGGCACGAGGTCCTTCCGGTGTCGAGGGCGATGTCGAATCGATTCGAGAAACGAACCCCTCATGCTACCGCGCCCATCGGCACCGCACCGGAAGCCGAAAGGCGCCCCGCGCAGTGCGGGGCGCCTCCGATCGGGCAGGACGGTCAGCGGGCGATGCGCGCGAGCCCCTGCTCCAGATCGGCGATCAGGTCCGCCACATCCTCGATGCCGACCGACAGCCGCACCACGTTCTCCGGCACGGCCAGCTCGGTGCCGCGCACCGAGGCGTGCGTCATCTCCGGCGGATAGCCGATCAGCGATTCCACGCCGCCCAGCGATTCCGCGAGCTGGAACAGCTCCGTGCTCTCGGCGAACGCACGGGCGGCGTCGGCACCGGCGGCGAGGCCGAGCGACAGCATGCCGCCGAAGCCGATCATCTGCCGCCCGGCGACCGCGTGGCCGGGGTGGGCGGCCAGACCCGGGTAGTACACCTGCGCGAACTCGGGCCGCGACGCCGCCCATTCCGCGATCGCCTGGGCGTTCTCGGAATGCTGGTGCATGCGCACCGCGAGCGTCTTGATGCCGCGCGTCGTGAGCCAGGCGTCCAGCGGCGCCGAGACGGCACCGACCGCGAACTGCTGGAACTTCACCTGCTCGACGAACCTGTCGTCTCCGAACACAACGGCGCCGCCGAGCACGTCGGAGTGCCCGCCCAGGTACTTGGTGGTGGAGTGCACGACCAGGTCGGCGCCGAGGCCCAGCGGCTGCTGCAGCGCCGGCGACGCGAAGGTGTTGTCGACCACCACGAGCGCGCCCGCCGCGTGCGCGACCTCGGCGATCAGTGCGATGTCCACGATCTTGAGCAGCGGGTTGCTCGGGGTCTCCAGCCACACGATCCGCGTCTCCGGACGGATGGCCGCGCGCAGCACGTCGATATCCGACAGCTCCACCGTCGTGGTCTCGATGCCCCACGGCGCCAGCACCCTGGTCAACAGGCGGTACGTGCCGCCGTACACGTCGTTGCCGAGTAGCACGTGATCGCCCGGCTTCAGTATGCCCCGCAGCAGGGCGTCCTCCGCGGCCAGCCCGGACGCGAACGACAGGGCGTCGACGCCGCCCTCCAGCGCCGCGAGCTGCGTCTCCAGAGAGGAGCGCGTGGGGTTGCCCGCCCGGTTGTACTCGTAGCCGTCGCGGAAGCCGCCGATGCCGTCCTGCACGTGCGTGGACGACTGGTAGATCGGCGGGATGATGGCGCCCGTGGTCGGGTCGGGCGCCTGTCCCGCGTGGATGGCTCGGGTGGCGAAGGCATGCTCGGACATGACCTCAGCCTACGACCGGGCCGTCCGCGCGGGTTGCCCCTGTTACGCCGCGCGTCAGCGTGCCAGGTACGCGAGCAGGTCCTGCCGGGTGAGGACCGTGTGCGGCTTGCCGTCCTCCGTCACGAGCAGGGCGTCGGCGTCGGCGAGGGCAGCGCGCGCCTGTGCCACCGGCGCGTGGATGCCGATCAGCGGGAGCCGCTCCCCCACGTGGGAACCCACCGCGTCCGTCGGCTCGGCGTCTCCGCGGAAGAGCAGGTCGAGCAGCCCTTTCTCATCGACCGTTCCCACGACCTCGCCCATCATGACGGGCGGCTCGGCGCTCAGCACGACGAGCTGCGACACCTCGTACTCGGTCATCATCGCGATGGCTTCCAGCACGGTGTCCGTGGGGTGTGCGTGCACGAGCTCCGGGAGCCCTTGGCCCTGCCGCGCGGGGCGCGCCGCGAGCACGTCCGCCACGGTCTCCCCCTCCTCCACATCGCTGAAGCCGTAGGAGCGCATCCATCCGTCGTTGAAGATCTTCCCGAGGTAGCCGCGACCCCCGTCCGGCAGCAGGACGACCATCACCGCCTCGGGGGGAAGCTCGCGCGCCACGCGGAGCGCGCCGACCACGGCCATGCCGCTGGATCCTCCGACGAGGATGCCCTCTTCGCGGGCGAGCCGCCGTGTCATCTCGAACGCCTCGGCGTCGCTCACGGCCACGATCTCGTGCGGGACGGTGGGGTCGTAGGCACCGGGCCAGATGTCCTCCCCGACGCCTTCGACCAGGTACGGCCGCCCGGTGCCGCCGCTGTACACGCTGCCCTCGGGGTCGACCCCCACGATCCGCACCCGCCCCTCGGACACCTCGCGCAGGTAGCGGCCCGTGCCGGTGATGGTGCCGCCGGTGCCGACGCCCGCGACGAAATGCGTCACGGCGCCCTCGGTGTCGCGCCAGATCTCGGGGCCGGTGGTCTCGTAGTGGCTGCGCGGCCCGTTCGGGTTCTCGTACTGGTTCGGCTTGAAGGCGCCGGGGATCTCCCTGGCGAGCCGATCGCTGACGCTGTAGTACGACTCCGGGCTGTCGGCGGCGACCGAGGTGGGGGTCACCACGACCTCGGCCCCATAGGCGCGGAGCACGTCGATCTTGTCCTCTCCCACCTTGTCGGGGAGCACGAAGACGCAGCGGTATCCGCGCTGCTGTGCGACCAGCGCGAGCCCGACGCCGGTGTTCCCGCTGGTCGGCTCCACGATGGTGCCGCCGGGCGTGAGGTCACCGGCTTCCTCCGCGGCATCGATGATGCGGGTGGCGATCCGGTCCTTCGACGAGCCGCCGGGGTTCAGGTACTCGAGCTTCACGAGGACGGTGCACGCGACACCCTCGGTGACGCGGTGGAGCTTCACGAGGGGCGTGTCGCCGACGAGGTCGACGATGGAGTCCGCGTAGCGCATGAGCCCAGGATACGGCGGCAGACGAGCGCCCCACACCGGTATGACGGAGACGGCTGCGGACGGTATTCCGGCTGATCGCGCGCGAAATGTTAGCGTGCCTGCGGGTGCCGGTCGCCCCCGGGGCCGCCGCCTGTCGAGTGTTTCGCTCTGCCTCGACCACGGCTCCGGTCGCGGCGGAGCTCCGACCGAAGGAGCAGCACATGACCGTCCGACCATCCGTCTTCTGGCTGCGCGCCGCCGCCGTCCTCGCCCTCGGCTCCGCGCTGCCGTTTCTCGGCGCATCGCGAGGATCCGCTCCGGGAGCCGACGACGTCACACCCCCCGCGAGTACTGCCGCCCCGGAACGCACCGCCCGGCCCGGAGAATCCCCCGGGCACCACGGTCATGCACGGGGAAGCGCGACGAAGAACCCCCTGATCGTGGCGCATCGGGCGGGCACCGCCGACTATCCGGAGAACACCCTCGAAGGCATCCGTGGGTCTCTGCAGGACGGCGCTGACGCCCTGTGGCTCACCGTGCAACTGTCCCGCGACGGCATCCCGGTGCTCTACCGCCCGGTCGATCTCGCGGCGAACACGAACGGGGCGGGCATGGTCGCCGAGAAGACCGCCGCGGAGCTCACGCAGCTCAATGCGGGGTGGAACTTCAGCCCCCGAGGCTCCGCGGACACCCCCTATCGCTCGACCCCCGCTCTGCTGCCCACGCTCGCGCAGGCGCTCTCCGAGGTCCCGGCCGACGTGCCCCTCTTCCTCGACCTGAAGCAGGCGGATCCGGTGGCGCTCGCCGATGCGGTCGTGACCCTGCTCCGCCGGAGCGGCCGCGTCGATCACACCGTGATCACCTCGACGGACGCCGCGGCGACGGGACGCGCCAGGGAGGCGGGCGACGTGCAGGTCGCGGAGGACCGGGACGTGACGCGCGCACGGCTGCTCGACATCGCCCTCGCGCACCGGTGCGATACGCCCCCCGCCGCCGGGACGTGGATGGCGTTCGAGGACCGCCGCACGGTCACGGTGAGCGAGACCTTCACGCTGGGCACCGCGACGACCGAGGTGGAGGTCACTCCCTGGGATGCCGAGGCGGTGTCGTGCCTCGACCCGAAGGACCGCGTGAACCTCATGGCCATCGGCGTCGCGGATGCTGCGCGCTACCGGGAGCTCGCGCGCCTCGGCGTGGACGCCCTCCTGGTGGACTCCCCGCGCGAGGCGGCCACCTGGGCGACCCGCAGCGCACACTGACGCGGTGGCCGCCTCGCGGGAAGGCCGGCGCCCGAGCGGGCGCGCCGGAGGGCCGGTCGCAGCGGCGCGGACGGGAACCGCTCAGCCCGGGGCGCTGCGGAGGTGAACACGGGGCGTGCCGGAGGGCCGGTCACCGTGTGGCGGCCGGCCCTCCGGGTGTGTTCCCTTCCCGTGTCCTTTCGTGTGTTCCCTTACGTCTGCTCCCGGGGTTACCGGGGCATGGTGAGGACGAGGTCGAAGCTGAGGTCGGGCGTGGTGCGATAGTTCGCGTGCACGCTCGCGGCGAGGACGTTGGTGCCCTCCACCAGCAGCTTCGCCGGGACCTGGAACGTCACCTTCGCACCCGCCGCCGTCGTCGACCGCGGGGCCGCCGTGGCGTAGGTGTTCTGGGTGATCGTGCCGGTGGGCAGATTCGCCCGATCCAGCTCGACCCCGTTCAGGTAGAGCACGACCCCGTCGTCGGCGATCACCGACACCGTCCCGTCCTTCACCGTCGACGCACTGGTGACCGTGAACGTCTTCCGGAACTGGGCGCTCAGCGGTTTCGTGGCCAGGTTGGTCGGGTCGATGTTCGTCGCCACGGTCGTGCCCCGACCCAGCACCGCCGCCCCCGTCGCCCACGACGACGCGTCGAACCCGGTCGTGTTCCAGGTCGTCGGCAGCACGTCCGCCGAGTACCGCCACGACCACGACGACCCCGCCGGCACCGACACCGGCGGCCCCACCGGAGCTACCGCGGTGGTCGTCGTCGACACCGACACCGGCGTGGAGCTGGTGCCCGCCGCCGCGACGGCGCTGACCGTGTAGGTGTAGGCGGTCGACGCGGTCAGGCCCGTGTCCGTGAACGAGGTCGTCGGAGCGGTCACCGTCCCCACCTTCACCCCGTTCCGGGTGATCACATACGTCGCCGGGGCCGTCCCACTCGACGGCGCCGTCCACCGCAGCGCCACCGAGGTGGCCGACGGTGTGGCCGTCAGTCCGGTCACCGCGTTCGGCGCGGGCGCCGGAGCGGTGCCGCGTTCGGCGGTGAACGCCAGATCAAAGCTCAGGTCCGTGGTCGTGCGGTAGTTCGCATGGATCGACGCGGCCAGCACGTTCGTGCCCTGCACCAGCACCCCGGCAGGGACCGTGAACACGGCCCGGCTGCCCACCGCGGTCGCGTTGGACACCGCCGTCGTCGCGAGCGTGTTCTGACCGATCGTGCCGGTGGGCATCCGCACCCGACCGAGCTCCACCCCGTTCAGATACACCACCGCCCCATCGTTGGCGACCACCGACACCTTCCCGTCGACCACCGTCGTCGGATCGTCCACCGTGAACGACTTCCGGAACTGCGCACTCAACGGCTTCGTGGCCAGGTTCGTCGGATCGATGTTCGTCCCCGCACCCGACACACCCCGCGCGAACAGGCCCTTACCCGTCGCCCACGACGACGCATCGAACCCAGTCGCATTCCAGTTCGTCGGCAGCACGTCGGACGAGTACCGCCACGACCACGTGTCACCATTCGCGACCATCGTCAACGCGGTCGACGACGCCGGAGCCACCGTGAACGCCGCCGTCGACGCCGAACGGTTGCCCACCACATCCCGCGCCCGCACGAAGTAGTCCGTCGCGGTCGACGACACCGGCACCACATACGACGTCGACGTCGTGGTCGCGATCACCCGATTGCCCCGCAGGACCTCATACGTGACCTTCGCCGCATCCGTCGACGCCCCCCACGACAACGTCGTCGTCACCCCGTCCGCGTTCGGCGTCGACGTGATCGCCCCCGGCGTCGACGGCGCCACCGCATCACGCGGCGCGAACCGGACGAAACCACCCGACCACTGCTCCGACCCCGTCGACAACTGCGAACGGTTGAAATCGCCACCCACCCACAGCGTTCCGGTGCTGTCGAAGAATGTGCCCCAGGCGCCATAGCCGGCCCGGGCCTCCACCGCGGGCGACCAGTCCGGGATGTACTTCCCGGTCTTCACATCCCACGCACCCATGAGGTTGATCTTGTCCGCCTCTGTCCAGCCGTCCTGCACGGTGCTGAAGCTGTACGAGTCGTGGTAGACGTAGTCGCCGCAGTGGCAGCCGCCGATCACCACGGAGCCGTTGGTCTCCACCGTCTGGAGGTCTCCGCCCGACCGGGTGATGGAGCCGCTGAGCCGCTCGAACGTGTTGCGGTCGTACGAGACCATCGAGTGCTCCGAGCCGCCGAGCCAGACGCGGCCGCCGACCTCGACGACGCCGAGCTGCCAGATGTTGCCGGAGTACGTGCCGTCGGCGTTGATGGTGGCCTTGCTGAACTTCGGCACCCACAGCGGCGACACCAGCGGCGCGCCGGCCGTGGTCTGGATCGCTGCCGCCGACGGCGTCGATGTGGTCGACTTCATCTTGAAGTAGCCCGAGAAGTAGGCGCGGTCGCCCTGGGCGTTCGCGTCGACCGCCGCGGCCGTGCCGTTCAGGTTCGCGTTCCAGTTCGTGTCCGGCTTGCCCGTGGCGAGCACGATGCGCCCGCCGTTCCACGCGGAACCGGTGGTCGGCGTGGCTGAGACGGACGTGAGGTGCGTCATGGCACCGGCCACGTAGAGGTAGCCGTTCTGCACGTCGAGGTCCTTGATGTACGGCGTGGCGCCGGTCGCCCGATGCTCCGCCTTGACCTGCCAACCCGAGAGCTGCCCGGTCGCCGGGTCGAGGATCGCGAGACCCGGCTGTGCCGTGCCGTTCACCGTGGAGAACTGTCCGCCGATCGCGAGGCGCCCGTCCGGCAGCGCCTGGATCGACTTCACCTGCGCGTCGAGCTTCGGGCGGAACGTGGAGATCCACTCCCCCGTCTTCACGTCGAAGGCGGCGAGGAACGGCTGCTCGACCTGGCCGACGCCGTCTTTGGTCTGCTGCACGAACTGGAAGTTGCCGCCCACGAAGACCTTGCCGGCGACCTCGCCGAAGTCGGCGACCTCCACGTTGTTCTCGTTCGTCAGCCCGTTGGCGAGACCCGACACCCCCCACGCCGTCTTGCTGGCGTACGTGTTCGGGATCGCGGGCAGGGTGCTGGCCGGGGTGCCTGTGGTGGGCACCGTGCCGAAGTCCATATCCGACAGCAGCAGCCGCGGGCGCAAGTACACCTGCGTGAACGGCGTCGCGTAGCCCTGTCCTGTGGGCGCCCACAGATACGACGACGCATCCGTGGTGCCAGTGACCGCAGAGCCGTACGCCCACCCCATGCGGTAGCCGTGCGTCGCCCGCTGCGAGAAGACGACGTTGTATAGTCCGGTCTGGCCGGTGAGGTTGCTCGTCGTGCCGCCCGTTCCAGAGGAGAACACCGGGAATCCGAACTCCCAGCTGTTCACGAGATGTTGGGCACCGAACGTCCACACCCACCGGTCACGGTCCTTCAGATGGATGCGGAGGTTCAGGTAGTTGGATCCCTCAGCATTCGTCGCACGCTGCACGCGAATTCCGTCCGTCAAAGCGTCGACGCGCCTGCCGTAGATGAGCGCGTCCACCGTCTTCGCGGGAAGCTCCGCCGGCGCGAACGCCGCCGGTCCGGTGGGCGTGTTCGCCAC
This sequence comes from Microbacterium sp. p3-SID336, assembly GCF_025143365.1. Lineage (GTDB taxonomy): Bacteria > Actinomycetota > Actinomycetes > Actinomycetales > Microbacteriaceae > Microbacterium. The sequence continues at coordinate 10,280 of NZ_JALXPE010000024.1, forward strand.
CGCCTCCGGGGTGCCGAGGCCGTTGTAGCCTTCCTTCCAGCCCTCGCGGCCGCGGCCGACGAGTACCCACCCGCCGCCGTCGGTCGTCTGGTCGCAGTAGAACTGCTGCGGATACACCAGCCCCGGAGTGACCAGCCAGTACACGCCGTTCGTCGCGGCCGGGTTGTTCTGCTTGATCTCCCAGCACGACGCCGCCGCCGTCTCCTGCGTCTTGCCGTCGGGCCCCGTCGCCGCGGATGCCGAGAGATTCGGCACCAGCAGAGACCCCATCACGGCGAGTGCGGCGACCGCCGCCCCCGCGATCGCGCGCGCTCTGCGCCCGGGCGATCTCACTCCTACAACACTCATCGGTTTCCTTCTGGCTTCTGTCGCCAGGCCCGAATGTCCCCGATGCTCGCACAGTGCGAGCGGGCGGCTTCTGGTCCTGCCGACGCGAATGAACACATCCGAACACCCCGAAGCCCCACCTGCACGACTGCCCCAGCACCCGTGCGATCCGCCCACCCCTGGGCAGACATCCCCAGAATGTCCCTGCACGAGAGACGCACTCCAGGGCAGTTCATTACGCGAAAGCGCGAAATCGCCCGATGCCGCGTGCGGGCACGTCGACGGGGCGCCGCCGCGACTGTCGTGCAGTCCGCGGGCGACGCCCCGTCGTGGTGGTGCGGTGTCTAGCCCTTCGTGGAGCCCGCCAGCAGCCCTCGCACGAAGTAGCGCTGCAGAGCGAAGAACACGATCAGCGGCACGATGATCGATACGAAGGCTCCTGCCGTGAGCAGGTACCAGTCGTTGCCGCGTGTTCCGGTGATCTCGGCCAGCAGCTTCGTGATCGGCGCGGCGGCACCGTCGGCGAACACGAGGGCCACGAGCAGGTCGTTCCACACCCACAGGAACTGGAAGATCGCGACCGAGGCGATCGCCGGCATGGTCAGCGGCAGCACGATCCGGAAGAAGATCTGCCCCCGTGAGGCGCCGTCGACCCTGGCCGCCTCGATGATCTCCCCCGGGATCTCGGACATGAAGTTGTGCAGCAGGTAGATGGCCAGCGGCAGCGCGAACATGGAGTGCGCGATCCACACCTGCGCGTAGCCGTCCGAGGCACCGAGCGGCAGCGTGACCTGCAGTCCGAAGAGGTTCAGGCCGCGGGAGAACGAGCTCAGCAGCGGCACGAGCGCCATCTGGATAGGCACGATCTGCAGCGCGAACACGAAGATGAACAGCGCGTTGCGCCCCTTGAAGTCGATCCACGCGAAGGCGTAGGCCGCCATCGCCGCGATCATCAGCGGGACCACGGTCGCCGGGATGGTGATCGCGATGGAGTTGATGAACGACTCCAGGATCGTGAGCTGCGTGGTGCCCGACTGCAGCACGTCCACGTAGTTCTCGAGCGTCACCTGCGGGTCGGTGAAGAACGTCCACCAGCCCGTCGACTGGATGTCGTCGCGCGGGCGGAACGAGGAGATGAACAGTCCCAGCGTCGGAATCGTCCACAGGAACGCGATGAGGATGGAAGCGATCGACGCCCACGGCCGGGAGAGTCGCTTGCGTGCACGTCCGGCCGCGGCGTCGAACCCGCCACCGGTCGTGATCGCGCGGGTGCTGGCCGGGGTCTCGGTCTTCACGGTGTCGGTCATCGGATCTCCCGCTGCTTCTTGATCTGGCGCGCGTTGTAGATCACGATCGGCAGCACCAGGATGAACAGGATGACGGAGAGCGCGGCGCTGCGGCCGGCCTCGAACTTCGAGAACTGCGTGTACATCTCGTTCGCGAGCGTCGACGTGCCGTAGTTGCCGGCGGTCATCGTCCGCACGATGTCGAACACCTTCAGCGAGGCGATCGAGATCGTGGTCAGCACGACGATGAGAGCGGGCCGGATCGCGGGAACCGTCACCGAGATGAAGCGCTGCCAGGCGTTGGCGCCGTCGAGCTCCGCCGCCTCCAGCAGTTCGGTCGGCACGCCCTTGATGGAGGCCGAGAGCACCACCATCGCGAAACCGGTCTGCACCCAGATCAGCACCACGATCAGGAACAGGTTGTTCCACGGCTCATTCAGCAGCCACTGCTGCGGCGTGCCGCCGAACCAGACCAGGATCTGGTTCAGCAGACCGATCTGCTCATACTGCGGGCCGCGGTACTCGTACACGAAGCGCCAGATGATGCTCGCGCCGACGAACGAGATCGCCATCGGCATGAACACCAGGACCTTGTAGATCTTCTCGCCGCGGGTGCGGTCGATGAACACCGCGTACGCGAGGCCCACGATGGTCGACACGGTCGGCACCAGCAGCACCCAGATGATCGTGTTGATCACGGCGGTGATGCCGTCTGACTGCGTGAAGATCCACAAGTAGTTCGACAGGCCGACGAACTCCTTGCCGGAGGAGTTCCAGAACGAGGAGTACATCGTCTGGATCGACGGGAGGACCAGGCCGACGAGCAGCAGCAGCAGCGCGGGCGCCATGAAGGCGACGAGCTGGATCAGATAGCCCGCCCCGTCGCGGGAGCGGTAGTCCAGGAAGAAGAAGAGGGCGCCGACGAGGACGGCCACCCCCATCGCCCAGTAGTAGGAGTTGAAGAACCACATCACGGCGAGCGGGATGAGCAGACACATCGCCAGCCGGATGCCGGTGTAGAGCGGCCCCCGTCGTGGAGCGATGTCCACGAGGAGCAGGATGATCGCCACCACCACCGCGAACGCGATGACCACGGCGACCGCCTGCAGGATCGGCGGGAGCGAGCCGATCCACTGGAAGAAAACTGTCGCGTTCACGGATTCCCCTTCTTCACGCGGACGGATCGTCGGCGTCGCACCTCACTGTGCGCCGCCGCGGGTGCAGAGGGGCCGCCCCTGGTCGGAGCGGCCCCTCTCCCCGGATCAGCTGGCGGGCCAGCCGGTCTCGATCTGCGTGAGCACCTCGTCCGTGGAGGTGCCGTTGACCCAGGCGACCATGCCCTTCCAGAAGGTTCCGGCACCGACGGCACCGGGCATCAGGTCGGACGCGTCGAAGCGGAAGGTCGTCTCCGGGTCCTGCAGGATCTTGATGGTCTCCTGCAGGATCGGGTCCTTCGCGTTCTCCGGGTCGAGGCCGTTGTTGGCCGAGGTGACGCCGCCGAGGCTCACGCGGCTGTTCGCCCACTCCGGGCTGGACAGGTAGGCGAGCACCTTCTGCGTCGCCTCGGAGTCGCTGAACGCACCCACGATCTCACCGGCGCCGGTGACCGCGGTGTCGTCCTCGGACTCGCCGGGGAGCATGAACGCCCACACGTCGCCGTCCTCGGCGATGGTGGTGCCCTCCGGGTAGAAGCCCGAGAGGAAGGACGCCTGGTGCGTGAGCGCGCACTCGCCGGCGGCGAGCGCGGGCGCGACATCGCCGAACGCGGTCGAGTTGATCGAGCGGACGTCACCGAATCCGGCGTTGACGTTGGCCGGGTTGAGCAGGATCGCGCCCACCGAGTCGAAGGCCTGCTTGATCTGCGGGTCGGTGAACTTCACCTCGTTGGTGACCCACTGGTCGTAGACGTCGGGACCGGACTGCCGCAGCACGTAGTCCTCGACCCAGTCCGTGCCGGGCCAGCCGGTCGCGGTGCCGGACTCGAAGCCCGCGCACCAGGCGGGCGTGCCCGTGGCGGCCTGGATGGTCTCGGTCAGTGCCGTCATCTCGTCGAGGGTCTTGGGCACCTCGACACCCCACTCGGCGAACTTCGCCGGCGAGTACCAGATCCAGCCCTTGACGTTGGCCATCAGCGGCGCGCCGTAGAAGGTGCCGTCGACCGTGCCGTAGTTGACCCAGTCCTCGGTCCAGTACTCGTTGGCGTTCTTCTCGACCTCCTCGGGCGCAGGCTTGAGGAAGTCCCGCTTGGCGAAGTCCGCGAACAGGCCCGGCTGGGGGAAGATCGCGATGTCCGGCGGGTTGCCGCCCTGGGCGCGCGTGCCGAGCTGCGTCTCGAAGTCCTGGCTGCCCTCGTACTTGATCGTGATGCCGTTCTCGTCGGCCCAGTCCTTCCAGGACTCCTGGAGGAGTTCGGCCTCCGCGTCGACGATGGTCCCGTAGATCGTGACGGTGGCGTCGTCGCCTCCGCCGCCGCCGGTACTGGGCGCACCGCCCGGAGCCCCGCAGCCGGCGAGCGCGATGCCCGCGACACCCATCAGGGCGAGCGGCACGACGAGCCGGGAACGCTGTGACAGAGCCATGTGAATTCTCCTCTTCGAGTACAGGGTCCCGTGCGTGCGACGCCACCCCCGGCATCGATCGGGAACCGATTCCAGGCCAACATACTGGGGCCTCGCGCCCCGCACAACACAGAAGGGTCACAAGCTCACAACCTTTCGGGGCGAGCGACGTGCCGCGGATGGGAGCGCTCCCTCGTCAATCGTATGGAACCGGTTCCTTTTCCGCTGCCGAGCCGCTACGCTGTCTCCCGGCGAGCGCGCCGCCGCCATCCCCACACCGCCGTGGACCCTGGTCGAGGAGGACCGATGAGCACGATCGCGGATGTCGCGTCGCGTGCCGGGGTGTCGAAGGCGACAGCCAGCCGGGCCCTGAGCGGGCGTGGCTACGTCTCCGAGGACACCAGGCGCCGAGTGGCCGATGCCGCCGCCGACCTCGCGTACGTCGCGCACTCCTCCGCCACCAGCCTCGCCACCGGGCGCACGCAGACGGTCGGGCTGGTGATGCCCCCCGTCGACCGCTGGTTCTTCGCCGAACTGCTCGCCGGCGTGCAGGAGTCGCTCCTCGCCCTCGACTACGACCTCTCCCTCTACGGCGTGCCCGAGGGCTCGCAGACCAGGGAGCGTCTGTTCGAGAGCGTGCTGCCCGGTCGACGGTTCGACGGCATCATCGCCGTGGGGATCCAGCCCAGCGCCCGGGAGCTCGAGCGCCTGCAGCGCACCGGGCTCCCCCTCGTGAGCGTCGGGCCGTACAGCGAGGGATCCAGTGCGGTGTCCATCGACGATGTGGACGCCGCACGGATCGCCACCGAGCACCTGATCGACCTCGGGCACACGGACATCGTCTTCATGGGCGGGGCCACGGACTCCGGGGAGGCGAGCTTCGGCGCCACCCGCCGCGCGGAGGGATACCGGGACGCCCTCGCTGCGGCGGGGTTGTCGTCGCATGAACGTGTCATCGGCGCCGCCCCCAGCATGCCGGGCGGCTACACCGCGGCGGCGGGACTGCTCGGCGACCGCCGCCACCGGCCGACCGCGATCGTCGGCGTCTGCGACGAGGCCGCGATCGGCGCCGTGATCGCCGCGCGGCGCCTGGGCATCGCCGTGCCGACCGAGCTCAGCGTGGTGGGCATCGACGACCACGAGCACGCCGACATGTTCGCCCTCACGACGATCGGCCAGTCGCCGCGGGAGCAGGGGCACGAGGCCGTGCGGCTGCTCACCCGCCGGATGGAGGAGCCGGACGCGCCGATCGAGCATGTGTCAGCGGCCTCGACGCTCGTCGTGCGCAGCTCCACGGCCGCGCCGCGCTGAGCGCGCCCGATGCGCTCCGGCGTCTCCCGCCTCCGGATGCACGAAGGCCCGGCTGCACGGAGGTCGGGTGCACGAAGGGCCGGGACGCACGAAGGCCCCGGGCGGAACCCGGGGCCTTCGCAGAAGCGCTGGTGCGCTGGAATTACTTGAGGGTGACGGTCGCGCCGGCCTCTTCCAGAGCAGCCTTGGCCTTCTCGGCCGTCTCCTTGTTGGCGCCCTCGAGGACGGCCTTCGGAGCACCGTCGACGACGGCCTTGGCCTCGCCGAGGCCGAGCGAGGTGAGCTCGCGGACAGCCTTGATGACCTGGATCTTCTTGTCGCCAGCAGCCTCGAGGATGACGTCGAAGGAGTCCTTCTCCTCCTCGGCCGCGGCCTCGCCTGCGCCGCCAGCAGCACCGGCGACGGCGACGGGGGCAGCAGCGGTGACCTCGAACTTCTCCTCGAACGCCTTCACGAACTCGTTGAGCTCGATGAGGGTCAGGCCGGCGAACTGCTCGAGCAGCTCCTCGGTGGAAAGCTTCGCCATGATGTATCTCCTAGATAGATGGGGTTGTTGTACGAGAACGTCGGACGCTTACGCGGCCTCGGCGGTCTCGAGCTTTTCGCGAAGCGCATCGATGGTGGCGGCAGCCTTGCCCATCGTCGCCTTCATCATTCCCGCGGCCTTCGCCAGCAGAACCTCGCGGCTCTCGAGCGAGGCGTACGTGTTGACCTCGTCGGCGGTGAGGGCCTTGCCCTCGAAGATGCCCGACTTGATCACGAGAAGCGGGTTGGCCTTGGCGAAGTCACGCAGAGCCTTGGCGGTGGCGACGAAGTCACCGTGCACGAACGCGACAGCCGACGGCCCCTTGAGGTCCTCGTCCAGCGCGGAGATGCCGGCCTTGTTGGCGGCGATCTTGGTCAGCGTGTTCTTCACCACGGCATACTCAGCGTCCTGACGGATGCTGTTGCGCAGCTGCTTGAGCTGGGCAACCGTCAGACCGCGGTACTCGGTCAGCAGGACGGCGTTCGAGTTCTCGAATGACTTCGTGAGCTCGTTGACCGATGCATCCTTCTGCGCCATGGTCACTCCTTGGTGTGTACGAGGCGCCGCACGGTGGTGGGGCGCCGGCCTCCGACCCCCTGCAAAAGAAAAGAGCTCCGGCGCAAGCGCACGGAGCTCGGAAGTTCGTGACACCTGCGCGGGCCCCTGCGATGCAGAGCTTCGATCGCTGCGTGCTGACGCACACGACGATGACCAGCGGTCTTCGGTTACCGCTACTCTACCCCAGCCCCGGGCCTGCCCCAAATCGCCGGCGCCACGGGTACAGAGGCGGCGTGTACAGGGTGGCAGGGTCCCCACCCGGGGTTAGGGTTCTCAGGTGACCCCCGAACTCCACGCTCGCATCGTCGCGGACTCGCGCGACCGCGTGGCCTGGATGCGGGCCCGGTCGCGGGGCATCACCGCCACCGATGTCGCGGGGCTCACCAGCGAGCGGTCGATCGCGCGGGCCGCGGACTCCAAGCTCGGCGGCGGTCCCCGCTTCGGCGGCAACGCCTACACCGACCACGGCCGGAGGCGGGAGCCGGAGATCGCGGCCTGGGTCGCCGCGACGCACGGCATCATGCCCTCGTCCGCGCTCTTCCGCGCCGAGGTCGAGCACCGGCACCTGGCCACGCCCGACGGCATCGCGGTCGACGCGGGCGGACGCATCAGCCTTGCCGAGATCAAGACCACGAATAAGGCCTTCCGCGGCATCCCCCGCACCTACCTGCGCCAGGTGTGGTGGCAGCAGCACGTGCTGGGCGCCGAGCGCACGCTGTTCGTGTGGGAGGAGCATGTGGACTTCTCCCCCGTGCACGACGAACCCCGGTGCGTGTGGATCGATCGCGACGAGCGCGAGATCGCGAAGCTCGTCGGACTCGCCACCGACCTGATCGACGAGCTCTACCGCCGCACGACCGGCCGCGCGGTGCCCGGCCGCACCGCGGAGGCCATCTCCAGCAGGCGCGAGCACCTGCGCGAGCGCGACGCCTTCCGCGCCCTCGCCCTCGCCGACTGAACCCGCGGCGGAGCGCCGCCACCGCGTCACGTGCACGTGTTGTTTCCGCCGAGTCCGAGCAGTCCACCCACCGAGAGCGTACGCGTCGCCGCCGGTGAGACCCACGCCGTCCCGGGCTGGACGGCCTCGACCCGCACCGTGTTCGAAGAGCCCAGCAGGCTGCCGAGCAGGGTGCTCAGGAGTCCGGAGCTGATGGTCGCGGAATAGGTGTACGGCCCGGTGCCGCCCTGGCTGACCGAGCCGTTGTCGACCGCCACGTTGTTGATCGACAGCCGCTGCTGCGCCTTGGGATAGGGCGAGGTCCACGTGATGGTGAAACCGGTGAACGTGCCGAGCAGGCTCGACACGCTGCAGGAGGTGATGACGGGTGTGGCGAGCCTGGCCGCCGTGAACGTGCCGCCCGCGTACTCGCCGTCGGAGAACGACGCCTCCGTCGCGGGAATCGCCGACAGCGACGACGCGCCGAGCAGCACGGCGATGCCCACGACTCCGGCGAGCGCTCGTCGCCGCCCGCTCATGATGCGCCTCCCGGGGGTGGCAGCTCGCGGCGTCGGCGCCGGATGGCGATCCCGCCCGCCGCCAGCAGCACCGCACCTCCGAGCACCGCGGGCAGCCACGGCGGTGATCCCGTCGCCGCCAGGCTGCCTCCCGGCCCGACCACCGCGGTCTCTCCGGCCCCGTGTGCCAGCACGCGCACCTGGGTGCTTCCGGCGCCGTCGTGCGGTTCGAGCGCGATCGTCAGGCGCAGGTGCGCCGTGTCGGTGTCGGCGATCTCGGTGAGCGCGACCTCGCGACCGTCGCGGGGGATGCGCCACTGCGTCCGCAGAGGCGTCGCTCCTGGCAGGCACTCATCGCCCTGCCACGGCCGCGAGCACAGGGCGATATCGAGGCGCAGCGGCGCGTCCCCGGTGGCACTCACCCCGATGCGCACGGAACCGGGCTCGGGCGCCCTGGCGCTGACGGTCACATCCCACCCGACGGACTGTCCCGGCAGCAGGCCGCGGGCAGCCTCCCAGTCCGCGACCGAGACCAGCCGCAGCACCCGGCCCTGGATCACCTCGGTCGTGGGCGCTGCCCACGCCGCCGATGACACCCCGAGCACCAGGAACGCCGCCAGCGCGAGCACGGCGGAGGCGGCCCGGCGCGTCACGGCGACTCCCGCTGCGTCGGACCGGCGCGTCGCGGGAGGCGCGGCCAGAACGCCCACACCACGAGGGTCGTGGCCGCGACGGTCAGTGCGCCCAGGACCACCGGGTCCCCCAGCGCCACGACGACCGCCGCCACACCGGGCACCGAGAACAGCACCGTCCGCACCGAGGTCACCGGATAGGGGAACGGGTCCTCGGCCGTGTTCGCGTCGCCACGCAGCGTGAGGAGTCGTTCGGATGCGGTCGCCCCCGGCCGCACGGCCGTGACGCGGTGGGTCACCGGCAGCTGTCCGGGCCGGTCCACCGTGACCACGTCGCCGACCTCGACCTGCGCAGCGGGCACGCGCTGGACGACGGCCACGGAGCCGGCGGGGATCGTGGGCGACATAGAGCCGGTGCGGAACAGGATGAGCGTGATCTGCGCGGTGACCGCGAGGACCACCAGCACGAGGCACACCGCCCCCGCCGCGGCGGCCAGCCACAGCAGGACGTCCGCGAGCGCGCGGCCGAGTCCCCGTACCGGCGGGCGCACCGCCGCGGTGTCGGGAGAGGACGCGGCCTGCTCGCGCAGCGCGCGCCTGGTGAGCCCCGTCATAGCCCCTCCCCTCTCGCTCGTGCTCATCGCCGTCAGGACGACGTGCCCTGGATCTGCCAGGTCTGCGTCATGGTCAGGCCCTGTGCCGCGTTGGGCGCCGTGGTCGGCAGCGTCACCGCCACGCAGTAGTTCACCTGGGTGCCGCCGTTCGCCGCGACCGCCTGGGTGGTGGCGCCGCTCGTGGTGAGCGCCGAGCCGTCGGCCACCACGGCGGTGCCTGCGGGGTAGGTGCTCGCGCTGCGCGCCGTGCCCGCGATGGTGCGCACGCCATAGGTGAGGTACGCCGCGAGCCCCGTGCCGCCTGGGGTTCCTGCGGTGAGCTGCAGGACGCCCGCGACCGAGGGGTTCGCGGTGCGGACGCTGAACAGCGCATACGTGGTGGTTCCGGGGGCCATGGCGGTCGGCGGCAGCTGGAAGTTCAGCACGGCGGCGGCGCCGGTCGTGGCGTGGCTCGCGAAGGTCGCGCCGTCGGCGGCCCCGACGATGTCGAAGCGCCCCGCGGTGAACGTCGCGGTGCCGAACTCGGAGTCGTTCCAGGCCGCGAGGGTCGCGGTGGCCCCGATGCCGAGCACCAGTCCGCCGGCGAGCACGGCCCTGACTCTGCGGGAGCGGATCCTCCGCCTCTCCCGCATCCGCCTGCGGGTCGTCATGGCCTGCTCAGTTCGTCGAGGTCGCCGTGAACGTCCACGTCGCGTCGGTGACGAGACCGGGCTCCAGCGCCGCGTCCGCCGTGACGGCGAAGCACAGCTGGACGGCGGTGCCCGCCGCGGCGGTCGTCGCGCCGGCCGTGAGCGGCACCGTGGTGACCCCGGTCTGCGCGTCGAGGGTGGCGCCGGTCGCGACAGGGGTGCCCACAGCCGAGGCCGCATCGCAGGTCGCTCCGGGAGCCAACTGGTAGATCGCGTAGCCGAGGTGGTCCGCGTTGGACGTCGCCGCGGGGTCGGCGGTGGTGCCGTCGGCCACCAGGTCGGCATCCGAGGTGGTGCCCGCCGCGAGGCGTACCCAGAATCCCGCGTAGACGGTGTCGGTCGGCGACATGTTGCCGACGAGACCCGCGGGCAGCGTGAACGCCAGCGTCGCCGCGGTGCCGCCGGCGTCGACGTCGTGGTCCGCGAAGGTGGTCCCGTCGGTCGAGCCCTCCAGGTTGAAGGCGCCGGCGGTGAACGTGCCGGTCGCGAACTCGGAGTCGTTCCAGGCGGCGAGAGTGACGGCCACCCCCACCCCGAGGACGAGTCCTCCCGCCAGCACCGCGAGGACCTTGCGCTGCGTCGTTGTGGTTGCCATGTCGTTCCCCCTCAGGAATCGGATGTCCGGGGGAACGCCGACGAGCCGATCTCTGGGAATTCTCCCGCGTGCTGGCATCCTCTCCGAGCCCTCGGGGAGAGACAAGGCGATCCCGCGCACGACCGTCGCTCATCCCGCGCAGACCGTGCGGACAAGACGTCACCGCTCCGCCAGCACCGTCCCGTCAGCGGCGCCGCGTCTCCCCGACCGATCCGGGCGCGGCGAGCACGCCACCGGCCTCCGCGGCGACCTCCGCCGCGATGGTGTCCAGCAGCGGCGAGCGCAGGTTCCACTGCTGCCAGTACAGCGCGACGCGCAGCGTCGGTCCGCCGAGCGGCACGAGCTCGCGCGACTCCTGCAGCCGCGGCACCATGCCCCACCCGAGCCCGAGTGACACGGCGACCGCGTAGTCGTGCGAGGCGGGGACGTAGTGCCGGGGCACGCCCTGCTGCCCCACCGACATCGCCGCGAGCCACTCGTGCTGCAGCGTGTCCCTGCGGTCGAAGTCGACGAAGGGAGCCGCGGCCAGGGCCGCCGCGGTCACCCCGTCCGGGAACCATCGCTTCGCGTATCCGCGCGCGGCCATGGCACGGTACTCGAGCACGCCGAGCGGAGTCACCGCGCAGCCGGCCACCGGGGTCTCCTCGCTCGTGACCGCGACCATCACGGTGCCGGACTCCAGCAGCCGCGCGGTGAAGTTCTGATCGTCCCTGTGCAGGTCGAAGTCGATGTCATGGGCGGCTGACAGGCGCGCCATCGGCCGCAGGAACCAGGTGGCCAGGGAGTCGGCGTTCACCGCGAGAGGGATCGTGATCCGGCGCCCGGAGCCGGTGTCGTCGATGCCGACGCCGGCCAGCGCGTCGTGCTCGAGGAGGGCGACCTGACGGGCCAGACGCACCACGGCCTCGCCCGCCTCGGTGAGCCGTGCCGGCTTACTGCGCACGAGGAGGATGCGTCCGAGCTGCTCCTCCAGCGCCTTGAGCCGCTGGCTCACGGCCGAGGGCGTCACGCGCAGCCGCCGGGAGGCCGCATCGAGCGTCCCCTCGTCGGCGACGGCGGCCAGGGTGGCAGCCAGCTCCGGATCGATCCTCACATTAGCGATGCTAATGGTTCGGTAGGAATCTTCGCTTCCCCTCACGGCGAGGGCGTTCCTAGTGTGGAATCATGCTCACCGTCCTCGCCGGTCTCGGACTCGGCCTGTCGCTCATCGTGGCCATCGGCGCCCAGAACGTCTTCGTGCTGCGCCAGGGCATCCGACGGGAGCATGTCCTCGCGGTCGTGATCGTGTGCGCCGTGTCCGATGCGGTGCTGATCGTCGCCGGGGTTGCCGGGCTGGGCTTCCTGCTGCAGTCCGCGCCCTGGCTGGTCGTGGTCGCGCGCTGGGCGGGGGCCGGGTTCCTGCTGGGCTACGGACTGCTCGCGGCACGTCGCGCCTGGCGGGGCGGGGAAGAGCTCGTGGTGGACGCCCCGGCCGCGCCCCCGACCGCGGTCGGCAGCACCGGAGCGACCGCCGTGCAGACCGCCGCGCGCACGGGCACGCGCCTCGCGCCGGTCGTGCTCACCACGCTCGCGCTCACGTGGCTCAACCCGCACGTCTACCTCGACACCGTGCTGATGCTGGGCTCCATCGCCGCCACGCACGGCGATCAGCGCTGGCTCTTCGCAGCCGGCGCCATCGCGGCCAGCGTCCTGTGGTTCACCGCTCTCGGATTCGGCGCCCGCCACCTCGGCCGCTGGCTGCGCACCCCGCGCTCCTGGCGCATCCTCGATGCGGTGATCGCCGTGATCATGGTGACCCTGGCGATCAGCCTCGTGCTCCCCGTGCTGGGCGGCTGAGCTCAGCGGCCCTCGATCTGCGCGAGCCGCGCGCGCACCAGCTGCTCGACGGCCGCCGCCGGCAGCGGATGCTCGGGCTGGAAGCGGATCGTGCCCTTGTCCAGACTCAACCCGGGGTGGTCGGCCAACAGCTCGGCCACCTCGGAGACCGCCGCGGGGCTGAACGGGTACACGCCGATGTGCTTCTTCGCCCGCATCACCGAGAGCAGGGACTTCCCGCGGTGCACGAGCGCCGGCATGCCGTAGCCGGTGCCCTGCTCCGCATCGGGCACGACACCACGCGCGATCGCGTACACCCGCTCGATGGCCTCACGGTCCGCCGGCGCGAGCCCGGCGAGGTAGTCGTCGATGGTCCCCACGAGGGCATCCTGCCACCGATCCGCGACCCGGGCCAGGGGCGAGAGCTGCGGTCAGGCGCCGTCGAGCGGACGCATGATGCGCGTGAGGAACCGCTGCGTCCGCTCCTGACGCGGGGCGCTGAACAGCTCGGACGGAGGTCCCTGCTCCACGATCACGCCGCCGTCGAGGAAGAGCACGTGGTCGGCGGCCTCCCGCGCGAAGCTCAGCTCGTGGGTCACCACCGCCATGGTCCATCCCTCGTCCGCGAGCTCCTTGATCACCAGCAGCACCTCCCCCACCAGCTCGGGGTCGAGCGCGCTGGTCGGCTCGTCGAACAGCAGCAGATCCGGCTTGAGGGCCAGCGCCCTGACGATGCCCACCCGCTGCTGCTGCCCGCCGGACAGCTGATGCGGCCGCGCCTGCGCCTTGTCGGCCAGCCCCACCCGGTCGAGCAGGGCGTGCGCCTCGGCCACGACCTCGTCCTTCGGGCGACGCTGCACGCGCCACGGCCCCTCGATCACGTTCTCCAGCACCGTGAGGTGCGGGAACAGGTTGTGGTGCTGGAACACCATCGCCGAGCGGTCGCGCAGGGCCAGGCGCTGCTGCTTCTCGATGCGCGGCTTCGGACGGGCCTCCGGCGCGAAGTCGATCTCCGGACCGCCGTCCACCACGATGGTCCCGGCGTCGGGCCTCTCCAGGCCGTTGAGCGCCCGGAGCACCGTGGTCTTGCCCGACCCGCTCGGGCCGATCAGCACCACGACCTCGCCACGGTGCAGCGTCAGGTCGACCCCGCGCAGCACCTCGTGGCCGCCGAAGCTCTTGTGCAGGCCGCGCGCCGTGAGCAGCGCCTGCGCCGGGTTCTCAGTGGGCGACATGGCGGTCCAGCCTCCTCTCCAGCGCGCTCTGCCCGAAGGACAGCACCAGGCAGATGACCCAGTAGACCAGGGCGGCCGCCAGATACAGCACCATGAACTCGAGCGTCGTGGACGCGATCTGCTGCGCCACCTTGAACAGCTCCGTGACCAGGATCAGCGACGTCAGGGAGGTGTCCTTGACGAGCGAGATGAATGTGTTGGACAGCGGGGGCACCGACACCCTGGCCGCCTGCGGCAGGATGATGCGCGTGAGGGTGCGCGTGCGGTTCATGCCGACCGTGTACGCCGCCTCCCACTGCCCCTTCGGCACCGACAGGATCGCGGCCCGCACGACTTCGGCCCCGTAGCCGCCCACGTTGAGCGACAGGGCGATGATGGCGCTCGGCCAGGGATCGAGCGTGACCCCGACCGACGGGAGCCCGTAGAAGATCACGAACAGCTGCACCAGCATCGGTGTGCCGCGGATGACGGAGATGTAGAACCGCGCGACGCCCGACACCACCGGGTGCACCGAGATGCGCATCAGCGCGACGCCGATCGCGATCGCGAGCCCCAGGACGAACGACACCAGAGCGAGCGGGATCGTCGCCGTCAGCCCCGCCCAGGCGATCGGCCAGAGCGAGTCCAGGAACAGCTGCCAGGGGTCCTGCATGGGTTACTGCGTGACGTCGTCGCCGAAGTACTTGTCGCTGATCTCGGCGAGCGTGCCGTCCGCCCTGAGCTCCTCCAGCGCGGCGTCGACGGCCTCCACCAGCGACTCCTTGTCCTTCGTGAACACGAACGCCTGCTCGCCCGCGTCCTCGGTCTCCGCCGCGATCTTCAGGCCCGTGGGGCTGTTGGTCTTCTCGTAGTCGAGGAAGGTGAGCTTGTCGTTCACGGTCGCGTCGACCCGACCCTGACGCAGCAGCTCGACCGCCTGCGCCCAGCCCTCGACGCCCTCGACGGTGGCGCCGGACTCCGTGGCGAGTTCGTACCAGTTGCTCGTGAGGGACTGCGCGGTGGTCTTGCCCGCCAGGTCGTCGAAGGAGGAGATCGAGTCGTCGTCCTCCGCGACCACGATCACGCCGGGGGACACGGTGTACGGCTCGCTGAAGAGGTACTTCGCCTCGCGCTCGTCGTTGATGGAGACCTGGTTCGCGATCACGTCGAACCGGCCGGCGTCGAGGCCCGCGAAGATCGCGTCCCACTGCGTCTCCTGGAACTCGACCTCGAGGCCGAGCTTGTCGGCGACCGCCTGGATGATCTCGACGTCGAACCCGGTCAGGTCACCCGAGCCGCCGTCGCCGTGGAAGCTGAAGGGCCGGTACGTGCCCTCGGTGGCGACGGTGAGCGTGCCGTCCTTCACGAGCCCGAAGTCGGAGCCGGCGGAGCTGCTGTCGTCGGTGGACGCGGGCGTCGTGGACCCGCTGCAGGCCGTGAGCGCGAGCGCTGCGGCGGCGAGTGCGGAGACGGCGATGAGACGACGGGACATGGACCCTCCTGGGGTGAAGAGGCGCGCTGCGAGTGTACGCGTGCGACGCGGGACCTCCCCACGATACGTGCCCCGCAGGCACCCGAGGGCCGCGCATGACGCCGCGTTTCATGCCGACACGCAGAAACGCCCCCGGGCGGACCCGGGGGCGTTTCGATGCGTCAGGCTCAGATGGCGTTGACGTCCAGCGGGATGCCGGGGCCGAACGTGGTCGACACGGCGCCCTTCTGGATGTAACGGCCCTTGGCCGACGACGGCTTGAGGCGGACGATCTCCTCGAGCGCGGCGGCGATGTTCTCGTTCAGCTGCTCGGCGGAGAAGGAGGCCTTGCCGACGACGAAGTGCACGTTGGCGTGCTTGTCGACGCGGAACTCGATCTTTCCACCCTTGATGTCCTCGACGGCCTTGGCCGGGTTCGGGGTCACCGTGCCGGTCTTCGGGTTCGGCATCAGGCCACGCGGACCCAGCACCTTGCCGAGACGACCGACCTGGCCCATGAGCTCCGGGGTGGAGACGGCCGAGTCGAACGCGGTCCAGCCGCCGGCGACCTTCTCGATGAGCTCGGCGCCGCCGACCTCATCGGCGCCCGCGGCGATCGCAGCCTCGGCGGCGGGGCCGGTGGCGAACACGATGACGCGGGCGGTCTTGCCGGTGCCGTGGGGCAGGATGACGGTGCCGCGCACCATCTGGTCCGCCTTGCGGGGGTCGACGGCGAGCTTCAGCGCGACCTCGACGGTCGAGTCGAACTTCGCGGAGCCCGTCTCCTTCGCCAGCGCGACGGCCTCGGCGGGCGTGTAGTAGCGGTCTGCCTCGATCTTCTCGGCGGCAGCCTTGTAAGCCTTGGACTTGGTAGCCATGTCTGTTCTCCTCAGCCCTCGACCGTGATGCCCATGGAGCGGGCGGTGCCGGCGATGATCTTCGAGGCAGCCTCGATGTCGTTCGCGTTCAGGTCGGCCTGCTTCTGCTCGGCGATCTGACGGACCTGCTCCTTGGTGATCTTGCCGACCTTGACGGTGTGCGGGGTGGCCGAGGCCTTCTGCACGCCGGCGGCCTTCTTGATGAGCTCAGCCGCGGGCGGGGTCTTCAGGACGAACGTGAAGCTGCGGTCCTCGTAGACGGTGATCTCCACGGGGATGACGTTGCCGCGCTGCGACTCGGTCGCGGCGTTGTACGCCTTGCAGAACTCCATGATGTTGACGCCATGCTGACCGAGCGCGGGGCCGATCGGCGGCGCCGGGTTGGCTGCACCGGCGTTGATCTGAAGCTTGATCAGGCCGGTCACCTTCTTCTTCGGTGCCATTCTCTTTCCTTTCATCGAGGCGGCTGCCGGAGCATCCGCTTCTCCCACGTCACCGGCCCTTCCGGCACGTGGTCGTCTGCGCGCACGCCGAAGCGGCACACAAACCATACGAGTCTACCCCATGCCGATGCCGCCCTCGGTCGGGGCGGATCCGCCACCCGTCCCGAAACGAGAACGCCCCGCCAGACGGACCGGCGGGGCGTTCTGCATGACAGCGATGTCAGATCATCTTGGTGACCTGGTCGAACGACAGCTCGACCGGCGTCTCACGCTCGAACAGGGAGACGAGCACCGTGAGCTTGCCGCTCTCCGGCTTGATCTCGCTGATCGAACCGGGAAGACCCGCGAACGAGCCCTCCTTGATCGTGATGGTCTCGCCGACCTCGAAGTCGACCTCCGCCGGCAGCGGACGGGCGACGGCGACGCCGCCCTTGGCCGCGATGTTCTTCGCGGTCGGGACGTCCTTGACCTCGACGAGCGACTTCAGCATGTTGAAGGCCTCTTCGAAGCGCAGCGGAGTGGGGTTGTGGGCGTTGCCCACGAAGCCCGTGACACCCGGGGTGTGGCGGACGACCGACCAGGTGTCCTCCGTCAGCTCCATGCGCACCAGGACATAGCCGGGGATGCGCACCCGCGTGACCATCTTGCGCTGGCCGTTCTTGATCTCGACCACGTCTTCCATCGGGACCTCGACCTGGTAGATCTCGTCCTCGACCTCGAGCGTCGACTTGCGCTGCTCGATGTTGGCCTTCACCTTGCGCTCGAAGCCCGCGTAGGAGTGGATCACGTACCACTTGCCCGGGAGCATGCGCAGGTCCATGCGGAACGCCTCGTACGGGTCCTCGTCGGACTCGGACTCGTCCTCGTCGGACTCGGCCGCCGGACGGTCGTCCTCGCCGTTCACGTCGGGGCCGTCGTAGGGGGTGACCTCGTCGGCCGCCTCGGCCTGCTGCTCCGCGACCTCCTCGGCCACGGATTCGTTGAGGACCTCAGCGGCGGCCTGGGACTCCGCTGCTTCGTCCAGGTTGAGAGCGTCGTTCACGATCGCGTCCGCCTCCGGGTCGTCGATGTCGATGTCGATGTCTTCCGTGTCGTCGTCGCCGTCCTCGTCCTCGACGTGGACCGCGACGTGCTCGGCCGAGGTGACCGAGAGCTCCTCTGCGGCGAGCACGTTGCCCTCCTGGGCCTCGTCCTCCTCGCTGGACTGCTCTGCGGCGGTCGCCCAGTCGGCGTCGTCGGAATATCGTTCAGACACGTTGCTTCTTCTCCATAGCTGCGGCGGGTGCCGCGGGGGTCATCAGCCAGGGATTCCGAACACGTAGTGCGTCAGGAGCCCGAAGACGTAGTCGAGACCGTAGACGATGCCCATCACGATCACGACGAAGACGAGCACCACACCCGTGAACTTGAAAAGCTCCTTGCGGGTCGGCGTGACGACCTTGCGAAGTTCGGCGATGACCTGGCGGATGAACAGGGCGATGCCCCCGAAGAACCGGGAGAAGGGGTTGCCCTTCTTCTGGCGCGTGGCGCCGGCCGCGACGACATCGCCGCGCGGTTCGTCCTGATCCATCCTGAATGTACCTTTCGTGTGTCAGCGTTGCGCTGACGCGCAGGGCGGACAGGAATCGAACCTGCAACCTGCGGTTTTGGAGACCGCTGCTCTGCCAATTGAGCTACCGCCCTAGAGGCCCTGCGGCCTCGGGGAGCCCCCTGCGCCCTCCCCTGCACCGACATCTCTAAGACGCCAGGCACAGCGAAAGAATGCAGAGAACAACTGCTCCCCAAGCATACGGCATCGATCCGGTGGCGCCGAACCGGATCGATATACCGGCGTTGTTGCTAGGCTCGGCGGGCGGGAAGCAGTGAGAAGAGGCGCGTGTGGGTGGGGATGTGCAGCAGTTCCAGGTGGATCTGCGCGGAGTCGTCGATCTGCTCAGCAGACACATCTACTCCAGCCCCCGGGTGTACCTGCGGGAACTGCTCCAGAACGCGCGCGACGCCATCGCCGCGCGACGCGAGGTCGACGGCGGCGGCAGCCGCATCCGCATCACACCCCTGACACCCGAGACCGGTGAGTTCGTGCTGCGCGACGACGGGGTCGGCCTCACCGCCGCCGAGGTCGCCGACCTGCTCGCCACGGTCGGCCGCAGCTCCAAGCGCGACATCTTCGACCTGCCCCGCAGCGACTACCTCGGCCAGTTCGGCATCGGCCTGCTCAGCTGCTTCATGGTCGCCGACACCATCGTGATCCGCTCGCGCAGCGCCAGGGGCGGAGCCCCCGTCGAGTGGACGGGCAGCGCCGACGGCACCTTCCGGGTGCGCGAGCTCGACGAGGAGCTCCCGGTCGGCACGAGCGTGCACCTGGTGCCGCGCTTCGACGCCGACGACCTGCTGCGACCAGCCGCCGTGCACGAGCTCGCGACCGCCTTCGGCGAGTTCCTCCCGGTCCGCGTGACCGTGGACGCCCAGGGCGGCGGGGAGCTGGACATCACCAGGGAGCCGCCGTTCCTCGACGCCGCCGGCGACCCCGACGCCGCGGTGGAGTACGGACGGGGGCTGCTGGGAGCCGCACCCCTCGACGTGATCGAGCTGCACGAGCCGGCCACCGGCACACGAGGCCTCGCGTACGTCCTGCCGTCCGCCCCGCCTCCCGGAGCACGCCAGGCCACGCGCATGTACCTCGGACGCATGCTGCTGGCCGAGCGCGTGGACGACGTGCTGCCGGACTGGGCGTTCTTCGTGCGCGCCGTCGTCGACTCGACGGGGCTCGCCCCCACCGCGAGCCGGGAGTCCCTGGTCGAGGACGCGGCGCTGGAACGCGTGCGCGAACAGCTCGGCGCCGGCATCCGCCGGTGGGTGCTGGAGCTCGGGCTGCGCGAACCGCATCGCCTCGCCCAGTTCGTCGCCGTGCACGAGGTCGGCCTCAAGTCGCTCGTGCGCCACGACGAGGAGCTCGCGCGCTTCATCACGCGCTGGCTCACGGTCGAGACCACCCACGGCACACTCCGCATCGGCGACCTCGTCGAGCGGTATCCCCACATCCGCTACGCGCAGACCGTGGACGAGTTCCGCCAGGTCGCCGGCATCTCGCCCGCCGACGAGGTGCTGGTCAACGGCGGCTACCTGTACGACGCCGACCTCGTGCGCCTGCTCCCCGAGCTGCACCCCCACGTCACGGTCGAGAAGGTCGACGTGTCCGGCGAGCTCGACCGACTCGACCCTCCGCCCCTCGACGACCGGGAGGCGGCCGTGGCGCTGGAGGAGCGCGCGGGAGCCGTCCTCGCCGCCTCCGACTGCGCGGTGGTCGTGCGTGCGATCGATCGTCCCGACCTGTCCGGGCTGTACGTCGCCGACCCGGAGGTGCTGCGCGCGATCGACCGCGGGCGCACCAAGGGCATCACCGGCTCGCTGTGGGGCGGCGTGCTCGACCGCATCGACCAGACGCTGTCGGCCGCGCGGGACGACGACCTCAGCGCGCGCCTCTGCCTCAACTGGTCGAACCGCGTCGTGCGGGCCCTCGTCCGCGTCGAGGACGAGGCGGTGTTCGCCCGGACCGTGCAGCTGCTCTACATCCAGGCGCTGCTGGCCGGCCACCACCCGCTGCGCGACGCCGACCGCGCCCTGATGACCACCGCACTCGCCGACCTCGTCGCCCTCTCCGCCGGCATCGAAGGGGACGCCCTCCCCTTCGGCGACGCCCGCTGACACCCACTCGAAGGATCCCCATGGCACGTCCGAAGAAGCGCTTCCAGCAGCTGATCGAGGAGATCGATCGCACCCCGTGGGGCCCGGCAGAGCAGGCACTGGTCGCGGAGGCCGTGGCCCTGGCCGTCGAGCTCGGCGACGAGCGCCTGGAGTACGAGGCGCGCATGCGGCAGACGGCGTCGGCGAACATGGTCGGCGCCACCGACGTCATGCTCAACTCCTTCGCGTGGTGCCTGGCGCACCACGACGCCGACCCGCAGCGGTTCCCCGCCGACCTCGACAACGGCGGCGCCGACCTGATGTGGCAGTTCAAGTGGATGGCCTCGTCGCTGCGGTCCTCCCCCGCGTTCTCGCAGGAGCAGATCGCCGCAGTGCTCGACGACATGGAGACGCACTACCGCGCGGCGGGGCTCGGCCTCAGCGGGGTCCTGACCGCACGCTTCGAAGACGCCTGGGACGCCGGGCGGCTGGACGAGGCGGAGGCCCTGCGCGTGCAGCTCGAGGCCACGCCGCGCGACGACCACAGCCACTGCGACGCGTGCGGCCGCAGCCAGTTCGCCGGTTTCTTCGCGGAGACCGACCGCGACGCCGACGCCATCCGGCTCGTGGAGGAGATGATCGAGGGCGGGTTCTCCTGCGGCGAAGAGCCCGAGCACGCTCTCTCCCGCGTGCTGCTGCCGTACCTGCGGGCCGGCCGGTTCGACGAGGCGAAGACCGCCCACCTGCGCAGCTACCGTCTCGCTAAGGACAACCCGGACAACCTCCGCATCGTCGCCAACAACATCGTGTTCGCCGCCGTCACCGGCAACGAGGCCAGGGCGCTCGCGCTCGTCGAGAGGCACATCGCCTGGCTCGCACACGACGGCCTCAACGTCGACGCGCACTTCGCCGCCCTGACCGCCTTCGCCGTCGCCCTCGACCGGGTCGCCGCCGCCGGTCATGGTGACACCCCGGTGCGCGGGGCGGACTCCCCCGCCCTCGTCCCGCTGCTCGGCAGCCACGACGGCCCGTGGAGCGCCGCCGACCTCGCAGCCGCCGCCTGGAGCGTCGCCGAGCGGATCGGCGCCCGCTTCGACGAGAGGGACGGCACGGACGGGCACGCGCGCAGCCTCGCGCGCATGCGCAGCCTGGCCACCGAGAGCTACGACCTTCCCATCCGCTCCGATGCGTTCGTCGCACCCGCCCCCGCGACCACCCCGGCCGATGCGGACGAGTGGTTCGAGCGCGCCATGCAGCTCGCGCAGTTCGGCGCCGAGCACGAGACGCTCGAGGCCCTGCCGCGGGCGCTCGAGGTGGAGGACGCGGACCGCCGCGCCCAGCTGCTCTCGATGCGCCTCGGCATCCTCGTGGCACTCGGCCACGTCGACGAGGCAGCCGACGTGCTGCCCGAGCGCATCGCCGCCCTGCGGGCCGCGGGCCGGGAGGAGCAGGCCGACCTCGAGCAGCGCCTGGGCCTCGCCACGTTCGGGCTCGACACCGACGACACCAGAGCCGCCCTGGAGGAGGAGCTCGCCACCGCCGACCGCCTCCCCGCGTGGTCCCGCGGCGACCTCGCCCTCAGCCGCGCCTCCCTGCACCTGCGGGCCGAGGAGCCCGATGCCGCCCTCGACCTCGCCGAGCTCGCCGCCAGGGCCTTCACGGAGGCGGAGGACACGCGACTGGCGAACACCACGACGCTCGTCGCGATCGGGGCGCTGCTCGGCAAGGGCGAGCTGGAGGCCGCGACCACCCTGCTCGACCGCTTCCTCTCCCAGGACGACCTCTCGGCGGGCCACCGCGCCAACGCCCTGCAGACACGCGCCCGCGTGCGCGGAGGCACCGGCTCCTACCTGGACGGTGCGACGGACGCGGACGAGGTGTGCCGCTTGCTCGCGGAGCTCGGTACCACCCAGGCGCTGGCCGACGCGCACGTGCTCGCGGCCGCGCTGTGGGAGGACGCCGAGCAGCCCGAGCGCGCCGTCACCCGCTACCGACTCGCGGCCCGACTGCGCGCAGAGGCCGGCGGCGATGCGACCGGCGTCGACTTCCGGCTGGCCAGGGCGATGCTGCGTGCGGGCGACGCCCCGGAGGCTGCGGAGCTGTTCGGCGACGTGCTGCAGCGCGAGGAGCAGGGCGATGTCGCCCCCGGGTCGCGCGGGATGACCGCGTCGATGCTGGCCAGGGCCCTCGTCGAGTCCGGGGAGTTCGGCCAGGCCGTGGGCGTGCACGGGTACGCCGCCGAGCTGTTCGGCGAGGCGGAGGAGCACGCCGAGCAGGCCATGGCGATGACGGAGCAGGCGAAGATCCTCGCCCGCTTCGACGAGCACGAGGACGCCGTCCGGCTGCTCGAAGGCGCGGCCGAGATCGTGCGCCGCGCGCCGGAGGCGGTGGGAGCACTGAGCGAGGTGCTGCACAGTCTCGGCCAGGCCTACGGCGGACGGCGCGACGAGCGCGCGTTCCCGCTGTTCGACGAGGTGGCCGCGCTCGCCCAGCAGCACGAGGCCGGATGGCTGCTCGCCGACGTCACCGATTCCCGCGGCCGCGCGCTGGCCGAGCTCGGGCGCATCGACGAGGCCGTGTCGGCCGTGCTGACCGCGGCCGACGGATTCGCCGCCCTCGGCGACCAGGGCTCCGCCGGCAGCTCCGAGCTGTTCGCCGCGCGGGTGCTGGCCGGAGACGGCCGCGCGACCGACGCGGTGCCCGTCTATCGCACCGCGCTGGAGCACGCGGAGAGCTTCCCGCCGCTGCGTCAGGTGGCGGCGCTGGAGCTCGGGGACGTGCTGGAGGGTCTCGGCCGCCACGGCGAGGCCGCGGAGGCGCGGGCGCTCCTGGAGACCTGAGCCCCGGAGCGCCCGGCTCCCGCTAGAACAGCTGCCGCCAGTTGGCCCTGGCCAGGTCGAGCAGCTCGTCACCGCGGCCCGACATGACCGTGCGGATCGCATACAGCGCGAAGCCCTTGACCTGGGCGGCCTCGATCGCGGGCGGCATCGACAGCTCCTGGCGCTCGGTGACGACGTCCAGCAGCGCGGGGCCGTCGTGCGCGAGCACCTCGCGCACCGCGTCCGGCAGCTCGTCGCTGCGCTCCACGCGGCGGGCGAAGATGCCCATGGCCTCGGCGATCGCCGCGAAGCTCGGGTTCTGCAGCCCCGTGGCATAGGTCACGAAGCCCGCGGCCTTCATCTCCAGCTCCACGAAGTTCAGCGAGGCGTTGTTGACCACGATGGTCTTCACGGGGAGCCTGTTCTGCGTCAGCGTGAGCAGCTCCCCCAGCATCATCGACAGGCCGCCGTCGCCCGCGAGCGCCACGACCTGGCGGTCGGGATGCGCGACCTGGGCGCCGATGCCGTGCATCAGCGCGTTGGCCATCGAGCCGTGCGTGAACGAGCCGATCAGGCGCCGATCCTTCGTCATGGACAGGTACCGCGCCGCCCACACGGTCGGCGAGCCGACGTCGGCCGTGAAGATCGCGTCGTCCGCGGCGTGCTGGTCGAGGAGACGCGCGAGGTACTGCGGGTGGATCGGACGGTCGCCCTTGGCCGGCACCGCCAGCTCGTCGAGCTTCTTGCGCGTCTTGCGGTAGTGGGCTACCGCGTCGTCCAGGTGGTCGCGGTCGTCCTTGCGGGCGAGCCGTGGGAGCAGCGCCTCGACCGTCGCCCGCACATCGCCGACCACGCCGAGGTCGAGCGGGTGCCGCTTGCCGAGCTGCGAACCGCGGATGTCCACCTGGATCGTGGTGGCGTGCTCGGGGTAGAACTGCTCGTACGGGAAGTCGCTGCCGAGCACCAGGAGGGTGTCTGCCGCCTCCATCGCCCGATAGCCCGAGGCGAATCCGAGCAGCCCGGTCATCCCCACGTCGAACGGGTTGTCGTACTCGATGAACTCCTTGC
This sequence comes from Microbacterium sp. p3-SID336, assembly GCF_025143365.1. Taxonomy (GTDB): domain Bacteria; phylum Actinomycetota; class Actinomycetes; order Actinomycetales; family Microbacteriaceae; genus Microbacterium. The sequence goes on from NZ_JALXPE010000024.1 coordinate 34,223, forward strand.
CGCGCAGGGCGTGCACGATCGGCGCTCCTAGCCGGTCGGCCAGCGCCACGACCTCGTCGTGCGCACCCTCGACACCCGCTCCGGCGAGGATCGTGACACGGTTCGCGGCGTTGAGCATCGTCGCCGCCTTCTCCAGCTCCGCCGGTCCCGGCACGATGACGGGACGGGTGCGCGGGATGACGACGGCGCGGTCGTCCTCGATCTCGGAGAGCGCCACGTCTCCGGGGATGACCAGCACGGCGACACCGCGCTCCTCGATGGCCGCCCGCATGGCGATCTCCATCAGCCGGGGCATCTGCTTCGGGTCGGCCACGTACTCCACGTAGACGCTGCATTCGCGGAACAGCTCCTGCGGATGCGTCTCCTGGAAGTAGCCGGTGCCGATCTCGGTCGTGGGGATGTGCGCGGCGATCGCCAGCACCGGCACGCGCGAGCGCTGGGCGTCGTACAGCCCGTTGATGAGGTGCAGGTTGCCGGGGCCGCAAGAGCCGGCGACCACCGCCAGCTCGCCGGTCGTGCCGGCGTCGGCGGCGGCGGCGAACGCGGCGGCCTCCTCGTGACGCACGTGGACCCAGCGGATGCGACCGTCCTTGCGCAGCGCGTCCGTGAAGCCGTTGAGGGAGTCCCCGGGGATGCCGTAGACCCGGTCGATCCCGTTGGCGTGCAGAGTCTTGACGATGTTCTCAGCGACGTTGGCCATACTCCGACCCTACGCCCGGAGAGCGGGCGCGGCTCGGGCGTTGACACGCGGAGCACCCCTCCTCATCCCCCTTCATCTCCTCGTCGAGGGGCGACGAGAAAAAGGAGATCTCACGCCCTGAAGGAGCGGATGCGGCATCCGGTCCTTCAGAACGCGAGATCTCCTTCGAGGCGCGTCGCTCGCGGGTACGCGACTCAGCCGATGCGGATGAGCTTCTTGTTCACGAACTCGTCGGCGGCCAGGTGACCGAGCTCCCGTGCCGTGCCGCTGCGCTTGATGCCGCCGAAGGGCAGCTCCGGGCTGTCGGCGAGCACGAGGTTCACGTAGACCATGCCGGCCTCGATGCGGTCGGCCACCCGCTCCGCCTGCGCCTCGTCCGTCGTGAAGACGTAGGAGCCCAGGCCGAACGTGGTGTCGTTCGCGAGCGCCACCGCCGCGTCCTCGTCGGCCACGCGGTACACGACCGCGGCAGGCCCGAACAGCTCCTCGCGGTAGACGTCCATCTCCGGGGTCACGTCGGCGAGCACGGTCGGCGCGAAGAACGCCCTGTCGCGCGTCCCGCCCGTGAGCAGGGTGGCGCCCTGAGCCACGGCCGTGTCGATCTGCTTCTGCAGGTTCTCCGCGGCCGCCTCGGACGACACCGGCCCGAGGACCGTGTCGTCGAGCGTGGGGTCGGTCGCCTCGACCGCTGCCATCGCAGCCGTGAACTTCTCCACGAACGCGTCGTACAGCTCGTCGACGATGATGAAGCGCTTGGCGCCGTTGCACGCCTGACCGTTGTTGTCGAGGCGCGCGTCCACCCCCGCCTGCACCGTGGCGTCGAGGTCGTCGGTGGACAGCACGATGAACGGGTCGGAGCCGCCCAGCTCGAGCGCCACCTTCTTCAGGTTGCGGCCGGCGACCTCGGCGACGGCCGCACCGGCGCGCTCGGACCCCGTGAGGGAGACGCCCTGCACGCGCGGGTCGGCGATCATCGCCGCGATCTGGTCGTTCGTCGCGAGCACGTTCTGATACGCGCCCTTCGGGAACCCGGCGTCGTGGTAGATCGCCTCGATCGCCGTCGACGACTCGGGGCACTGCGGCGCCGGCTTGAGCAGGATCGTGTTGCCGACGATCAGGTTCGGCGCCGCGAAACGGACGATCTGGTACGCCGGGAAGTTCCACGGCATGATGCCCACGAGCGGCCCCAGCGAGGAGCGGCGGATGATCGCCGACCCCTCGCCGAGGATCTTGATGGGCTGGTCGGCCATGATGTCCTCGGCCTGGTCCGCGTAGTACTCGGCGATGTCCGCGGCGAAGTCGACCTCGCCGAGGGCGGCCTCCCGAGGCTTGCCCATCTCGCGCACGAACACGTCGGCGAGTTCCTCGCGACGCTCACGGTGCAGCTCGGCCGCACGGCGCAGCAGCGCGGCGCGCTCGGCCACCGTGGTCGCGCGCGACCACTCGCGGTGGGCGGTGTCGGCGGCCGCGACCGCCTCCTCGATCTGCGCGTCCGTGAACGTGTCGTACGCGGCCAGGGTCTCGCCGGTGGCGGGGTTGACGACGGCGTAGTCGGTCATGTCTGCTCCTCCTCTTGCCGCCCGGTCAGGAGACCGGGATCAGCGTGTACTTGGTGGACAGGTACTCGTGGATGCCCTCGAAGCCGCCCTCGCGGCCGACGCCGGACTGCTTGACGCCGCCGAAGGGAGCCGCCGCGTTGGAGACGACGCCCACGTTGAGACCCATCATGCCGGTCTCCAGCGCGTCGATCATCCGCTGCCCGCGCTGCAGGTTCTCGGTGAAGACGTACGACACGAGCCCGTACTCGGTGTCGTTCGCGAGGCGCACCGCCTCCTCCTCGGTCTCGAACGTGGCGATCGCGAGGACCGGGCCGAAGATCTCCTCGCGGAGGATCGCGGACCCGGGGACGACATCGGTGAGGACGGTGGGCTCGTAGAACGTGCCGGTGCCCTCGACGGCCTTGCCGCCCGCGAGCAGGGTCGCACCGCGCTCGACGGCGTCGTCCACGAGCTCCCCGGCCTTGGCCACCGCATCCTCGTCGATGAGCGGGCCGATCGCCACGCCCTCCTCGGTACCGCGGCCGATCTTCATGCCGTTGACGCGCTCGGTCACGCGCTTGGCGAACTCGCCCGCGACGTCCTTGTGCACGATGAAGCGGTTCGCCGCCGTGCACGCCTGGCCGATGTTGCGGAACTTCGCGGCGAGCGCACCGTCCACGGCCTTGTCCAGATCGGCGTCGTCGAACACGACGAACGGGGCGTTGCCGCCGAGCTCCATCGACACCCGCAGCACACCCTCGGCGGCCTGGGCGATGAGCTTGCGGCCCACCTCGGTCGAGCCGGTGAACGACAGCTTGCGCAGTCGCGGGTCGGCGATGATCGGCGCCGACAGCGCGCTGGACTTGGAGGTCTGCACGACGTTCACGACTCCGGCGGGGAGGCCGGCCTCCTCCAGCAGCTTCGTGAAGTAGATGGTCGTGAGCGGCGTGAGTGCCGGCGGCTTGATCACCACGGTGCAGCCCGCGGCGAGAGCCGGCGCGATCTTGCGGGTGGCCATCGCGAACGGGAAGTTCCACGGCGTGACGAAGAACGACGGTCCGACGGGGCGCTGCGACACGACCATGTGGCCGGTGCCCTCGGGGTTGATGCCGTAGCGGCCGCTGATGCGCACGGCCTCCTCGCTGAACCAGCGCAGGAACTCGCCGCCGTACGCGACCTCACCGCGCGCTTCCGCCAGGGGCTTGCCCATCTCGAGCGTCATCAGCAGCGCCAGATCCTCCTTGTGCGCCTGCACGAGGTCGAACGCGCGGCGGAGGATCTCGCTGCGGACGCGCGGGGCGGTCGCCGCCCACTCGTCCTGCGCGGCGACGGCCGCGTCCAGGGCGCGGATGCCGTCGGCCGGGGTCGCGTCGGCGATCGTGCGGATGACCGCACCGGTCGCCGGGTCCTGCACGTCGAAGGTGGCGCCGGTCTCGCCGTCGATCCACTCACCGCCGATGAAGAGGCCGGTGGGGATGCTGTCGAGGAGTGCCTGCTCAGTCTGGGTGCTCATGAGTTCTCTTTCTGTGCGGGGGTCGTGGGGCGTCGACGGCTGGGGGGCGCGTCGAGGCCGAGGGTCTGGCCGCGGAAGAAGGCCGGGCGGCGGATGGCGTTCCAGATCATCACGGCGACGCCCACCACGATGATGAGGATGCCGAGGATGAACACGATCCCGATGCCGCCGATCTCCGAGCCGGAGCCGTACGCCGGGTCCATGGAGTCGATCAGGGTCGTGAAGAAGAGGACGGCGAGGATCAGGCCGCCCACCAGGGGGAACAGGAACGTGAAGAAGAAGTTCCTGGTCGAGTCGAACCACTGCTTGCGGAAGTACCACACGCACGCGAACGCCGTGATGCCGTAGTAGAAGCAGATCATCATGCCGAGCGTGAGGATCGTGTCCCACAGGGTGTCCTCGCTGACCACGCGCATGACGGCGTAGAACGCGGAGGCCACGATCGCCGACACGATGGTCGCGTAGCCCGGCGTGAAGAACCGCGGGCTGACCTTCGCGAACGACTTCGGCAGCGCGCCGTAGTGGCCCATCGCCAGCAGCGTGCGCGCCGGGCCGACGAAGGTCGACTGCAGCGACGAGGCCGAGCTGGTCAGCACCGCGAGCGACACGAGGAACGCGAGCGGGCCGAGGATCGGGCCGGACAGGAAGAAGAACACGTTCTCCTGGATGTCTTCGTTGCCGAGGCCCAGCTCGCCCGTGCCGACGCCCGCGAACATGATCATCGCGACCGCGAGCAGCAGGTACAGCGACACGATCGTGAGCACCGTGACGGTCGCCGCGCGGCCCGGCGTCTTCTCCGGGTCCTTCGTCTCCTCGTTCATGGTGAGGGTGACGTCCCAGCCCCAGAAGATGAAGATCGACAGCGACAGTCCCGCCGCGACGGCGCTGAACGACGAGATCGCGAACGGGTTGAACCAGTTCAGGTCGAACGGCTGGTAGTCGAAGCCGTTGCCGCTCACCGCCTGGGTGATGGCGGCGACCGCGAAGAACACCAGCACGAGGATCTGGAAGCCGACGAGCCAGTACTGCAGCTTCTGCGTCGTCTGCATGTCCCGGTAGGACACCCAGGTCGCGCCGAGCATGAACAGCAGGCACACGCCGATGTTGATCCAGGTGACCCCGGCGAGGTCGGCGATCTCGGGGTTGCCCGTGATCTGCGAGAGCAGCAGGAACAGGAAGTCCACTGCCACGCCCGCGAGGTTGGACAGCACGAGGATCGTCGCCACGACCAGGCCCCAGCCGGCCATCCAGCCGACCCAGGGTCCGAACGCGCGGGCCGCCCAGGTGAACGAGGTCCCGGAGTCGGGCATACGGTTGTTGAGCTCGCGGTAGCCGAAGGCGACCAGCAGCATCGGGATGAACCCGACCAGGATGATCGCCGGGATCTGCGCGCCCACCTCGGACGCGGTCGGGCCGACCGCCGCCGTGAAGGTGTAGGCGGGGGCGATGCACGAGATGCCGATCACGACGGCGCCGATCAGGCCGACGGTGCCGGCGGAGAGGCCCTTCGTGGAGATGCCGGTCGTGACGCCGGATGCGGGCTCCGTCGCCCGGTTGGTGCTGCTCATCAGCGGTCTCCTGCTTCGTTGCGGGTGCGCGGGACGACGATCATGGGAACGGGCAGCTCGTGCAGCATCTTCGCCGCCGTGGAGCCCAGGAACAGCCGACGGGGCTGCGCCAGCCGGCTGGAGCCGACGAGCACGACCTCGCCGGGAAGGAACGAGAGGTGGGCGACGGCGTCTTCGACCGTCTCTCCCGGGGCCTCCTCGACGACGGCGCCGAGCCCCTCGGGCAGCGCCTCGGCGGCGACGGCCAGCACGCGGTGCGCGTGCTCGCTGCCCGCGAGGCGGATCGCGCCCGTGTCGAGACCCGGCGGCACGTCGAACGGCACCAGTGACACGAGCCGCAGCGACACCCCGGCGGCTCCCGCCAGCGCGACAGCCTGGTCGAGGACGCCCTCCGCGCCGGGCCGGGTGCCCACCGCGACGGTCACCCGGGGAAGCACGTGGTCGTCCTGCTGCGCGATGCCGGCCGGGGCCAGCGCGACCGGGATGGTCGAGGAGTGCAGCAGCTCGGACGCGACAGTGCCGAGGCGGTGGCGGCCGAACAGCCCGCCGCCCGCCGCGCCGATCACGATCACGCTCGCGTCGAACTCCTCGCCCGCGGCGACCAGGCCCTCCGCGAACGACTCCGAGAAGCGCACGTGCCCGCTGCGGGTGAGCTCCTGCGGCAGGCGCACGACCGCGTCCTTCAGCCACTTCCGCGCCTGCGCCCTGATGTGCTCCTCGTACGCGCGCTCCGGGGGGACGGCCGCGCTCCGGGTGCCCTCGTTCGGCAGCACGATCACGAGGTGCAGCGTGGCGCCGATGCTGCGTGCCAGGCGCGCGCCCAGCGCTGCCGCGTCGGCACCGGCGTCCGTCGCGGTGTACCCGACGACGACCGAGCCGGTCATCAGCTGCCGCTCTCGGAGGACGTGGCCTCGCGGCTGGCGTCGACGATGTTCGCCGCGGCGAGGCGGCCCATGCGGATCGCGCCGTCGACGTGCTGGTACCCGGCGCCCGCCATGTCGCTGCACGCGAAGTGGATGGGACCGACCGGGGTGCGCAGGTCGGCGCCGTAGCGGTGCAGCCCGCCGAGGTCGAAGCTCGCGGCGTACGCCCCGCGCGTCCACTCCTCGGAGCCCCAGTCGCTCTCGTAGTACACGACCGGGTTCTTGGCCTCGGGGCCGTAGTAGTGCGACAGGGACTCCAGGATGCGCTCCTTGCGCTCCTCCGCGGAGAGCTCGAACACGCCGTCGGCGTTCGCGTCGGACACGAAGCCGACCAGGGTGCCGCGCTCGTCGCCGTGGTTGGAGTTGTCGTACGCCTCGTGCGACAGCTCGTACGGGCTGAACGCGGTGCCGCTGAGGCCCTGCTCGCGCCAGAACGGCCGGTCGTACACGGCGTGCACCTTGATGACGAAGCCCATCGACAGGTGCTGGTGCAGCTGGTGCTGCCGGCGGGGCAGCGGCGGGACGAACGAGATGCGGCTGTACAGCACCGGCGCGTGCGCGAGGATCGCGTAGCGAGCGCGGACCGTGAGCTCGTCGGTGGTCGCGACGACACCGGAGTCGGACCACTCCAGGGTGCGCACGGGCTGGTTCAGCAGCACGTCCTCGCCCAGGCGCTCGGCGAGGCGCAGCGGCACCTGCTGGAGACCGCCCACCACGCGCTTGTCGAGGATGAAGTCCGCGTCGACGAGGTTCGAGTAGGAGCCGGCGGAGGCGGCCATCAGCAGCGACTGCAGCAGCGAGAACGCGTGCGTCGGCTTGGTGAGCATCGCCGAGCCGGTCGCGAAGGCGAGGTTGCGCACGGCCTCGTCGTCGTCGGTCTGCGAGCGCAGCCAGGCATCCCACGAGATGGAGTCCCACTCGGCGGCGTTCGGGTGCTCCCAGGGCTTGTCGGGGTCGATCTCCGCGACCAGGGCGTCGAGGATGCCGGTGATGCGGGCGATCACGGCTTCCGTCTCCGGCGACACGGGGAACATCTCGCCGGTGAAGCGGTGCGCCTTCCCGTCCGGGCCCACGTAGACGCTGTCGCCCTCGCGATAGCGGCTGTAGGTCTCCAGACCCAGCTCCTCGATCGTGTCCTTCAGCGCGTCCTGGTCGGGCGAGACCCACTGGCCGCCGATCTCGAGCATCGCGCCGTCGATCACGTCGGTCCACAGGCGTCCACCCACGCGGTCGCGCGCCTCCAGCACGGCGACGGACAGGCCGGCCTTGCGCAGGTCGTTGGCGGCCGTGAGCCCGGCGGCACCGGCGCCCACGATCAGCACGTCTCTCGTGATCTCAGCCATCTGCAACTCCTTCGTCGTCGGGGGAAGCGGGGAGGAAGTACCGGTCGCGACCCGAAATCCCCCGATCCGGGGTCGCGACCGGACAGGGTGTCAGGCGGCGGCGAGCGCCTGCGCGACGATGTCGAGGCCCTCGTTCAGCAGGTCGTCGCCGATCGAGAGCGGCGGCAGGAACCGGATGACGTTGCCGTACGTGCCGCAGGTGAGCACGATCACGCCCTGAGCGATGCAGGCCTTGGCGACCGCGGCGGTCAGTGCGGCGTCGGGTGCCTTGGTCTCCGGGTCGACGAACTCCGCGGCGATCATCGCGCCATGGCCGCGCACGTCGCCGACGCGGGGGTCCTCAGCCTGGATCGCGGTGAGGCGTGCGGTGAGGATCTCGCCGATCTCGGCGGCGCGCTCGATCAGGCCGTCGTTCTCGAACACGTCGATCGCGGCGAGGGCGGCGGCGCACGCGATGGGGTTGCCGCCGTAGGTACCGCCGAGGCCGCCCGAGTGCGAGGCGTCCATGATCTCGGCGCGGCCGGTGACCGCCGCGAGCGGAAGGCCGCCCGCGATGCCCTTGGCCGTGGTGATGAGGTCGGGCTCGATGCCGAACAGCTCGCTGGCGAACATGCGGCCCGTGCGGGCGAAGCCGGTCTGCACCTCGTCGGCGATGAACACGACGCCGTTCGCGTGGCACCAGTCGACGATCGCGGGGAGGAAGCCCTCGGCCGGGACGATGAAGCCGCCCTCGCCCTGGATGGGCTCGATGATGACGGCGGCGAGGTTGTCGGCGCCGATCTGCTTCTCGAGCTGCAGGATCACGCGGGCAGCGGCCTCCGGTCCGGCGAGACCGTCGCGGAACGGGTAGGACATCGGGGCGCGGTAGACCTCGGGCGCGAACGGCCCGAAGCCGCTCTTGTACGGCATCGACTTGGCGGTCAGTGCCATCGTGAGGTTGGTGCGGCCGTGGTAACCGTGGTCGAAGGCGACGACAGCCTGTCGGCCGGTGTGCTTGCGCGCGATCTTGATGGCGTTCTCGACGGCCTCGGCGCCCGAGTTGAACAGCGCGCTCTTCTTCGCGAAGTCGCCGGGGGTGACCCGGTTGAGCGCCTCGGCCACGCCGACGTACGACTCGTACGGCGAGATCATGAAGCAGGTGTGCGTGAACTGCGCGGCCTGGGCGGCGACGGCCGCGGCGACCTTCGGGTGCGCGTTGCCGACGGTGGTCACCGCGATGCCCGAGCCGAGGTCGATGAGCGAGTTGCCGTCCGCGTCGACGACCACTCCCCCGCCTGCGGCGACGGCGGCGACCGGCACCGTGTGGCCGACGCCGGCGGCGACCGCGTCCGCCTTGCGCGCGAGGATCTCGGCCGAGCGCGGCCCGGGGAGGTCCGTGACGAGGCGACGCTCCTGCGGGAGGTCGGGTCCGCCGAGGGGGGCTGCGGGGGCTGCGGTGTCGAGGAGTGCCATGCTCGCGAGCGTACGGCCGGTGCGCGGCGGTCGCATTCGCCCAGTCGTACAATCTGATGAGCGGATTCACCGGACTGTACAGAGCGGAGGCGTCGATGGCCGCACGGGATGAGCCGACGCTGCGGGCACTGCTCCACCGGCGCGACCTGGGACTCCGTCTCGTCTCCGTGAGCGGCGACCTCGCAGACGGCGCGCTCGACCGACCGCTGCGGTGGGTGCACAGCTCCGACCTGGGCGACCCCACTCCCTTCCTGGCGGAGGACCTGGTGCTGCTGACGACGGGCGCGCAGTTCGACGACGACGACATTGCCGCCTACGTCGGACGGCTCGCCGATCGCGGCGTGCTGGGGCTCGGCTTCGGCACCGAGGTCCGCCGCTCGGGCATCCCCGACGAGCTGATCGCGGCGTGCGCCGCCCACGGCATGCCCCTGTTCGAGGTGCCCTACCGCACCCCGTTCATCGCCGTCGCGCGGGCGCACTCCGAGGCCATCGCGGCGCAGGCCTACGCCCGCCGGTCCTGGGCGCTGGACACGCAGCGCGCCCTGGCTCTCGCCGCCCTGCGGCCGCGCGGTCTCGACGCGATCGTGGCCGAGCTCGCCCGCCGCCTGGACACGTGGGCTGGGATGTTCGACGCCGCCGGCGCCCTGCGCCACTCCCATCCCCGCGACGCGGTCCCGTCGGACGTGTTCGTCGAGCTCGGCGCCCGCGTGCAGGAGATCCTGGACCGAGGGCTCGAAGCCGGGCAGTCCCTCACGCTCGGCGCGCACACCTTCATGCTCTTCACCGTCGGCCGCGGCGGCCATCTGCGGGGCGTGATCGCCGTGGCGCAGGAGACGCTCGACCAGGAGGCGCGCTCGGTGGTCACGTCGGTGATCGCCATGGCCGGCCTGGCACTCGAGCAGAGCGAGCAGCTCGCCCGCGACCGCCGCCGACTGCATACCCAGCTGCTGCGCTCGCTCCGGGGAGACGACCCCGCGCTCGCCCGCCGGGTGCTGGGCGGCCTTCCCGCGTCGCCGATCGTGGTGGCCGTGACCGGCGACGCCCCGGCCGAGCCGCTGCTCGACTGGTGGGAACGGCAGCGGGCGGAGCACGGCACCGCCGCGTTCGTCGCCGAATCCGACGATGGGATGACGATGTGCGTGGCCGCCGACGACGAGGAGCTGCTGGACGAGGTGGCGCAGCGGTTCGCCGTGCGGATCGGCGTCTCCGACCCCGAGGGCTACACCGCGTTCTCCCGCGCCCACGCGCAAGCGCTCACGGCGCTGCGCCAGCCGGGGCCGCGGGAGGCGGCGCGCTACGCCGACACGGTCGGCTCGCGGCTGCTCACGGCTCTGGCCACCGACGAGGCCCGGCTGGTCGCGGAGTCGCGGCTCGCCCCGCTGCGGGAACAGGATGCGGCGCAGGGCACCGCACTGGAGCACACGCTGCGCACCTGGCTCGAGCACGACGCCCGTGCGGAGCCTGCCGCGGCGGCCCTGGGCATCCACCGGCACACGCTGCGGGCGCGCATCGCCCAGGCCGGCGCCCTTCTCGGGGCCGACCTGTCGACGTTCCCCGCGCGGGCTGAGCTGTGGACGGTGCTGCAGACGGCCCGCGACTGACGCCGGCCTCAGCCCGGCGCTCCGCCGAGAGCCGGACGCCCCCGCTCGGCGAGGACCGTCCGGGAGCGGGCGACGTCGGCGGCGGTCTGCGCGACCAGGTCGTCCACGGTGTCGAAGCACACGGTGGGGCGCAGCCGCGCGACCAGAGCGACGGACAGACGCCGCCCGTACAGGTCGACGTCCGCATCGTGCAGATGCACCTCGACCCGACGCGCACGGCCGCCGCGGAAGGTGGGGTTCGCGCCGACGCTCACCGTGGCCTCGCGGAGCCGGTGTTCCTCGTCGATGCGAGCCCAGGCGGCGTAGATGCCGTCCTCCGGCAGCGGCTCCGACCCGAGAGCGAGGTTCGCCGTGGGGAAGCCGAGGCCGCGCCCCCGACCGTCTCCGTGCACGACGAGCCCGTCGAGCGGGGGCCGAGGCGGTCCGCTCACCCCTCGGTCGCCGGCGTGATCGCGCGGTAGCGGCTCTGGTGGAACACCAGCGGCTCCACGTCGTCGAACACGGTGACGTCGCCGATCTCGTAGAGCGCGATCTCATGGTCGCCACCGTCGAAGGTGCTGTGCAGGCGGCAGGTGAGCCACAGTGCCGCGTCGGCGATTAGCACGGCGCCGTCGTCGGTGCGGTGCCAGGCGTGGCCGCCGAAACGGTCGCCGTCACGCGCGGAGAGCGATCTGCTGAGCGGTTCGTGATGCGCCGCGAGCACGCTCATGCCGAGTTCCGGGACCGCGCGCAGCACCGGCCAGGTCTTCGAGGTGCGTGCCGCGCTGACGGCGACGAGTGCGGGCTCGAGGGAGATCGAGGTGAACGAGTTGACGGCCATGCCGACGGCGCGGTCGTCCACGTGGGCCGCGAGGGCGACCACCCCTGTCGGGTAGACCGAGAAGGCGCGGCGTAGCGCGCGGTCCCGCGGCAGGGCATCGGTCACGGCAGTCGTCATGGCGGGTCCTTTCGTTAGTCAACTTTGACTATTGCGACTATAGACAAATTTGACCATGCAAACAACCGTCATCCGCGATGCGAGCCGTTAGCATGAACCCCATGTCCACCACCCGACTCGTCGTCCTCGGCGCCGTGAAGCAGTTCCAGCCGGTGCACGGCTACTTCCTCCGCCGAGAGCTGATGACCTGGCACGTGGACGAGTGGGCGCACATCCAGCCCGGTTCCATCTACAACGCGCTGCGCGCACTGGAGGTGGACGGCTATGTCGCCGAGAGCGGCACCGAGACGGAGGGCAAGCGCCCCGCCCGCACCACCTACCGCATCACGCCCTCCGGCGAGGTCGAGCTGCAGCGGATGCTGCGCGAGAACCTCTGGAACGTCGCCGCCTTCGACACGCAGGCCATCATGACCGTCGCCTCGTTCATGTTCGTGCTGAGCCGGCAGGAGGTGATCGCCGGCCTCGAGCACCGCCTGATCAAGAGCGACGCGATCATCACGCAGAACGGCTTCGACGTGCAGGACACGCTGCGCTCCGAGACCACGCCGAAGTACGTGCGCGAGATCTTCGACCTCTCCACCGCGCGGCTCACCGCGGAGAAGGAGTGGCTGATCGCCCTGCTGGAGCGCCTGCGCGCCGGGGAGTACACCTTCGCGGGTGAGACGCCGGAGCCCGCCGATGACCCGGCAGGGCCCACCGAGCCGGCGTCCGCGCGTGCCGCGGGAACGACGAACGCGAAGTCGCCGACGGCCGCGAAGGCGGACGCGACGGCGGCGAAGGCCCGCGGGAAGGGAACCCCGAGAGCAGCCGCGAAGCCGTCCGCGGCGCGCTGAGCCCCGCCCGCACACCGTCGGCGTCACGACGCCCGCCCGCGAGGCCACGTCGTACAGCACCATCGCCGCGTCGCCGAAAGCGCCCAGCGCGTCGTCGGAAGCGCCCCTGCGCGTCGTCGGAAGGGTCTCAGCGCGTCGCCAGGAGCTCCGCGATGGACGCGGGCGACAGCGCGGGGGTGGTGGCGCCGCGGTGCTGCGCCACAATCGCCCCGGCGGCGCACGCCCGCACCAGGGCCTCCTCCAGTGGTACGCCCTGGGCGAGCGCGGCGGCCAGAGCTCCGCAGAACGCATCGCCCGCACCCGTCGTGTCGACCGGGTCGATCGGGAACGCCTCGACGCGATGCACCGGACGGCCGCTGCGATGGAGGTCCACGCCCGCGGCCCCGCGCGTGAGCACGACCGCCCGCGCTCCCGCCGCCTGCAGGCGTGCCATCCCGCCGAGCTCCGCGCACTCCGTCTCGTTCACCACCAGCACGTCCACCACGTCGAGCATGCCGATCGCCGCCGCGTGCGCCGGCGCCGCGTTCAGCACCGTCACCGCGCCGTCCGCCCTGGCCGCCCGCAACGCCGCCGCCACACTCGCCCGCGGCACCTCCAGCTGCGCGAGCACCACGGCGACATCGGCGACGCCGTCCACCGCGTCCTGCACGGACAGTTCGCCGTTCGCCCCGGCCGCGACCACGATGCTGTTGTCGCCGCCCTCGAGCGCGAGCACGTGCGCGACCCCGGTCGGCGCGACCGCACTGCGACGGAGCACGGCGACCACCCCGGCCTCGGCGAGCGTGCGCTCCAGCAGGTCCGCGGCCTCGTCCTCGCCGACGACGCCCACGAAGCGCGACGGAGCGCCGGTGCGGGCGGCCGCGACGGCCTGATTCAGACCCTTGCCCCCGGGGAAGCGGCCGCCCGCGCGACCGAGCAGCGTCTCGCCGATGCGCGGAGGGCGCGACACCTCGACCACGAGATCGAGGTTCGCGCTCCCCACGACGGCGACGCCGGAGCGGCTGTCAGACACGCGCCATCGTCCGCCGGAACGACGAGCCCACGTGCGAGTCGGCGAGCGCCGGGGTCGGTGTGCCCAGCAGCCGTTCGCGCAGCGACTGCGGCTCCGCAGACGGCTCGGCGACGGCGCCGCGCTCCTTCAGGATCGGCAGCACGTGCTCGATGAAGTCCCTGGTCGACGCGGGCGGGATGACAGGGGCGAACAGGAAGCCGTCCAGGTCGGCGCCGTCGGCGAGCTCCATCATGCGGTCGGCCACCTGCTCCGGCGTGCCGACGATCGGCCGGGCGCCCACGCCGTGCGCGTGCCAGTCGCCGAGCACGTCGCCCACGGTCTTGTCGGCGAAGCGCGCGACCTGCGTCTGCGACAGCTCCGTGCTCAGCTCCGACATGGGCGTACTCGGGTCGTACGACGACAGGTCGAGGCCGGTGAACCACGCGTAGGACGCGACCGTGACCTCGGGGTTCTGCGCCTCGGCGACCTCGGCGTACGTGCGCCGCGCCTCCTCCTCGGTGCTGCCGACCACCGCGGCGAACGCCGACATGATCTTCACCTCGTGCGCGGCGCGGCCGTTCTTCACGGCCTCCTCGCGGATGGCGGTGGAGTGCGCGCGGAGCTGTTCCACCGAGCCGCTGCCGACGAAGATCGCCTCGCCGTGCTTGCCGCCGAATTCCCGCCCGGCCGGGGACGCCCCCGCCTGGAACAGCACCGGCGTTCCCTGCGGCGAGCGCTGCGTGTTGCCGTAGCCGTGGGAGCGGAAGTACGGCCCGTCGTGCGCGATGCGGTGCACCTTGGCCGGATCGGCGAAGCGTCCCGACTTGTCGCGTTCGAGCGCGCCCTCCTCCCAGGCCTCCTCCCACAGCTTGTAGACGACCTGCATGAAATCGTCCGCCATCAGGTAGCGCTCGTCGTGACCCACCATGGGCACGCCGAAGCCCTGCACGGCGGTGTCCGCGGTGCCCGTGGTGACGACGTTCCACCCGATGCGCCCCCCGGACAGGATGTCGAGCGTGGCCATCCGCCGGGCGAAAGAGTACGGCGGCTCCAGCAGGGTGGAGCCGGTGGCGACGAGGCCGAGCCGCGTGGTCTCCGGGATCAGCGCGGCGAGGATGATGGCGGGGTCGAGCCGCGGCAGGTCGAGACCTTCGACGGAGCAGATGTCGGGTCGCTCTCCCGCCACGTCCGCCCACCCCCACGCGTCGGCGAGGAACAAGAAGTCGAAGCCCGCGTCCTCGACCATGCGGGCGGTGTCGCGCCAATAGTCGAGCCGGTCGAACAGGTAGCGCCGGTTGTCCGGGTGGCGCCAGGTCGCGGTGCCGGAGTCGTTGGCCTGCGCGTTCTCGAAGAGTCCGAGTCGCAGCGTCTTCACGGGGTGCTGAGCGGTCATGGCTGGTGCCTTCCTTGTGGGTGGGGGATGTCGTTTCGGGGGTACGAGGGCGTGCCGGACGAGCCCGGGGGCGACGGAGCCACCCCCGGGTTCGGGGTGCGTGTCAGCCCTTGGCGGTGACCTCGCCGTCGCTCCACCACAGGACGCGCTTGCGCACGACCGCGAGGAGCACGATCAGGAGCACGCCGAGCAGGCAGAGCAGGGCGATGCTGGCCCAGGTCACCGGCAGGTTGGCCTGCGCGGCCGACGTGGTCACGAGCGAGCCGAGACCGGCCTGCTGCCCTGCGGCGACGAACTCGGCGACCGCCGCGCCGACGACCGCGAGGGGCAGGGCGATGCGGAGACCGGCGAACACGTAGGGCATGCTGCCGGGGAACCGCAGCTCCCGGAAAATCTCCCACCGCGAGGCGTGCAGGGTCTTGAACACGTCGAGCGCCTTCTGATCCACATCACGGAGTCCTGCGAGCGAGTTCACCAGCATCGGGAAGAAGACCACGAGGCCGGTGACGATGAACTTCGGCACCATGCCGAAGCCGAACGCCACCACGAGCGCCGGGGCGATCGCCACGATCGGCGTGACCATCACGATGATGACGAGCGGCATCACGGCGCGCTCGATGATCTGGAACTCCGCCATGATCACGGCCAGCAGGAACCCGGCGAGGATGCCGGCGGAGGCGCCGACCACCACCTCGAGAAGTGTCACCAGGAAGTTCGACCAGTACATGCCGGCGTCCTCGACCAGACTCGCGCCGATCGCCTCCAGTGTCGGCAGGACGTACGGGTTGGTCCAGGCCACCACCTGCCAGAGCAGGGCCGCGATCACGAACGTGATCAGAGTGGGCAGCCACGAGCCCCAGCGCAGCCAGACGGGCACCCCGCGGCGGGGCGTATCGTGCAGGCGCGCGGTGGCCAGGGTGGCGGTGGTGTCTCTCATCGTCAGCTCAGACATGGGCCTTCTCCGTCTGCGCGCGCAGCGCACCGCGCACGACTGCCTCCAGGTCGCGGAACTCGTCCGTCGCGTACGCCTCCTCGGTCCGCGGCCGCGGCAGGTCCACGTCGATCACCTCGGCGATGCGTCCGGGATGCGCGGCCATCACCACGATCCGGTCGGACAGCATGATGGCCTCGGGCACCGAGTGGGTGACGAACATGACCGCCTTGCGGTTGGACTGCCAGAAGTCCAGCAGGGCGATGCGCTGCAGGTCGCGGTTCATCTCGTCGAGGGCCGAGAACGGCTCGTCCATCAGCATGATTGCGGGGTCGAACACGAACGCCCTGGCGATCGCGGCGCGCTGCTGCATGCCGCCGGAGAGCTGCCCGGGGTACTTGGTCAGCGCGTGGCCGAGGCCGAAGGTGGACAGCAGCTCTGCGGGGTCGCGGAGGGCTCGGTCGCCGTTCGCTCCGCGGTTGATCCGCACCGGGAGCTCGACGTTCTCGCGCACGGTCTTCCATGGGAGCAGCGCGGGCGACTGCGGCACGAGGCCGATCTTCTTGTCGCGCGAAGCCGCGGTGACGCTCTCCCCGTCGATCGTGACGGTGCCGGAATCGGCGTCGAGGAGCCCCGCGACGACCTTGAGCAGCGTGGACTTGCCGCATCCGCTGGGGCCGATCACCGACACGAACTCCCCCATGCCGATCGTGAGACTCACGTCGTCGAGGACCGTGACCTTGGCGCCGTCGACGCCGAACGCCTTGGAGACGCCGCGCACCTCGACGCCCGCACCGTGTGCCGCGGTCATCACTTCTCCGACCAGACGAGGGTGTCGCCGTCGTACAGGTCGGCCACGAGGTCCGCGTCCATCATGTCGGTGATGGCGGGAAGGTCCTTCACGTCGCCGTACTCCTGCACGATCTCGTACTCGGGCTCCCACATGGCCTCGGTCTGCACGCCGGGGTTGCCGCCCGCGCTCTCGCGCACCCAGGCCGACTCGACCTCCCATGTCCGGGCGAGCTGGTCGCGCGGGAACGCCGCGCCCTGGCCGTTCTCCTCCGCCAGCTCCGCGAGCATGTCGATGCACTCGTCCGACTCGTCGAGGCAGAACTGCAGCGCCTTGAGCGTCGCGCGCATGAAGTCGGCGGCGACCTCGCGGTGCTCGTCGAGGAAGCGCGAGTTCACCTCCATGACGTTGTACGTGCCCTCGACGCCGAGGTCGGCCGGGAGGAACTCGCTGAACGGCAGGTCCTGCGCCTTGAGGGACTGCGGCTGGTTCGAGGCGTAGCCGACGATCGCGTCGACCTGCTCGCGCACGACCACGGTGGGGTCGTAGTTGGTCATCTTCACCATCTCGACCTTCGAGACGTCGACACCGGCCTCGTCGAGCATGGCCGAGGCGATGGGCGTGAGGTTGATGAAGTAGCCGAGCGATCCGCCCTCCAGGTCGGTCAGGTCCTTCAGCTTCTCGTTGCCGAAGATCGAGAACGGCGGCGTGGTGCCGTAGGTTGCGACCGCGGTGAGGTTCTTGCTGTTGGCGGCGGCGAGCATCACGTCGGATGCCGAGCCGAGCGCCGTGAACTGCGCCTGGCCCGACGCGACGAGCTGCTGGCCGTTCGCTCCGGAGGCGTTGATCTCGACGTCGAGGCAGAGGTCGTCGAAGTAGCCGAGCTCCTTCGCGAGGAACACGTCGATCTGCCCGGCGCTGGCCGAGTAGCCGTAACCGGAGATGTAGGTGATGGTGCCGGCATCCTGGTTCCGCTTGCAGGCGTCGCTGTCGCTTGCACTCGTGGGGGCGGTTTCGCCGCCCGGCGTCTGCGCGGAGCATGCTCCGAGCGTCAGCGCGGCGGCGAGAACGCACGTCAGGGTGGCAGTGGTGCGGAATCGGGTTTCCGCAGAGGAAGTAGCCATGAGGGTCCCTTCTCGGCCGTTCGTCATTGATGGCTCGATGAAAGTAACATAGTCAATCTTGACTAAGCAAGACCGAACTACTCTCGCCGAGCAGCGAGGACGACCGGCTGGTACCCGGCTCAGCGCGGCGCGTGGGCCTCCAGGAACTCGTACACGTCGGTGGTGTCCACGCCGGGGAAGGAGCCGGTGGGGAGGGTCGCCAGCAGCGTGCGCGGCGTCTTCACGTTCGGCCACGAGTTCTCCCGCCAGCGGCCCTCCAGCTCCGCGGGCGCACGGCGGCAGCACGCCTCGACCGAGTGCTTCGAGACGCCGCGGTGCGGGGTGTCCCGCCCCACGAACCACTTCGTGTCGTCGAACCGCACGCCCACGCTGACCGAGTGCAGCCCCTCGCTGGACGCCTCCACCCGAGCCGTGCACCAGTACGTGCCGTTGCCGGTGTCCGTGTACTGGTAGTACGGGTTGAAGCGGTCGTCCTCGTCGAACACGACCCGCGAGGTCCAGCGGCGGCAGCACATCTGCCCCTCGATGGCCCCGAGCCGGTCGGTCGGGAAGTTCACGTCGTCGTTCTCGTACGCCTTGGTGATCGTGCCCGACTCATGCACCTTGAGGAAGTGCACCGGGATGTCGAGGTGACGCGTCGCGAGGTTGGTGAAGCGGTGCGCGGCCGTCTCGTACGACACGGAGTACGCGTCGCGGAGGTCCTCGATGGAGATCGACCGCCGCTGCTTGGCGTCGATCAGCGCGGGCGCCACGTGCGCCTCCGGCATCAGCAGTGCGCCCGTGAGGTAGTTCGTCTCGACGCGCTGGCGCAGGAACTCGGCGTAGCTGCGGGGCTCGGCGTGTCCGAGGATGCGACTGGACAGGGCCTGCAGCACCGCCGTCCTGGCGTCGCCCTTCGCCGGAACCCGACTGGAGAGGTAGAGCCGTCCGTTGGCGAGATCCGCGACGCTGCGGGTGGTCTGCGGCAGGTCGGGGGCGTAGTGCAGCGTGAACCCCAGGTGCGCGGCGATCTCCGACGCGGTGCGCTGTGTGAGCGGCCCGCCGGGGTGCCCCACGGCTGCGAGCAGCTCGGCAGCCTTCGCCTCCAGCTCCGGGAAGTGGTTGTCCTGCCGGCGCATCAGGTGGCGCAGCTCCACGTTCGCCCGCCGTGCCTCCTCCGGCGTCGCCGCGCGCTCGTCCTTCAGGCGGTCGATCTCGCCGTGCAGGGCGAGCAGCGCCTTGAGCGCGTCGGTCGGCACGCTCTTCGCGATCCGGAACGGCTCGATGCCGAGCGCCTGGAACGTCTGCCCCTTCATCGCTCGCTCCAGCGCGATCTCGATCGCACTGCGCTCGTCGAGCGGCTCTCCCTCCAGCAGCGCGTCGATCGTGACGCCCAGGGCACGGGCGATGGCCTGCAGCTGCGTGAGCTTGGGCTCGCGCTTGCCGGTCTCGATCATGGAGAGCTGGCTCGGCGCGCGCTCCACGGCCGAGGCCAGCTCCTCGAGGGTCATGCCGCGCGAGGTGCGCAGCTGGCGGATGCGGCGACCGATCGTGAGGGCGTCGGTGTCTTCGGCAGCGTCTGCGGTGCTCATGGCCGGGATTCTGTCACAGAAACAGAAATCCAGGGAAATTTCTCTCCAGATCCGGCCAGGAGAGTCGCCGATCTTCACGCAGAGTGGTCACACGCCACCGGCGATGACGCCGGTCCCATCCGAGGAGACATCATGACGCACACCGCACAGAACCCCACTCCGCGCCCCGCCGGCCTGCGCGCCGGCGACCAGGTTCAGACCGCGGCGGAGCTCCAGGAGATCTGGGACACCGACCCGCGCTGGGACGGCGTCGAGCGCACCTACTCCGCCGACGACGTCATCCGCATCCGCGGCTCCGTCCGCGAGGACGCCACCCTCGCCCACCGCGGCGCCGAGAACCTGTGGAACCTCCTGCACACCGAGGACTACGTCCGGGCGCTCGGCGCCTACACCGGCGGCCAGGCCGTGCAGCAGGTGCGCGCCGGCCTCAAGGCCATCTACCTCTCCGGATGGCAGGTCGCCGCCGACGGCAACCTCGCAGGACAGACCTATCCCGACCAGTCGCTGTACCCCGCGAACTCCGTGCCGGCCGTCGTCCGTCGCATCAACAACGCGCTGCTGCGCCAGGACCAGCTGGAGCACGCCGAGGGCGAGATCACGCAGGACTGGCTGGCCCCGATCGTCGCCGACGCCGAGGCCGGGTTCGGCGGTCCCCTCAACGCGTACGAGCTCGCGCAGTCGCTCATCCAGGCCGGCGCCGCCGCGATCCACTGGGAGGACCAGCTGGCCAGCGAGAAGAAGTGCGGTCACCTGGGCGGCAAGGTGCTCGTGCCCACGCAGCAGCACATCCGCACGCTCAACGCCGCCCGCCTCGCGGCCGACGTCGCCGGCGTCCCGACCGTCATCATCGCCCGCACCGACGCCCTCGCCGCCGACCTGCTCACGAGCGACGTCGACGAGCGCGACCGGGAGTTCACCACCGGCGAGCGCACGTCCGAGGGCTTCTACCGCATCCGCCCCGGCATCGAATCGGTCATCAGCCGCGGTCTCGCCTTCGCCCCCTACGCCGACCTGCTGTGGGTGGAGACCGGCGAGCCCGACATCGAGCTCGCCCGGGAGTTCGCCGCCGCGATCCACTCCCGGTACCCCGGCAAGCTCCTGGCCTACAACTGCTCCCCGAGCTTCAACTGGAAGCGGCACCTGTCCGACGCCGAGATCGCCACGTTCCAGCAGGAGCTGGCCGACCTCGGCTACAAGTTCCAGTTCATCACCCTCGCCGGCTTCCACGCCGTGAACCACTCCATGTTCGACCTCGCCCGCGGCTACGCCGAGCGCGCCATGAGCGCCTACGTCGAGCTGCAGGAGGCCGAGTTCGCCGCCGAGGCCGACGGCTACACCGCCACCAAGCACCAGCGCGAGGCGGGCACCGGCTACTTCGACGTCATCTCCACGGCGCTCAACCCCGACAGCGCCACGCTCGCCCTCGCCGGCTCCACCGAGGCCGCGCAGTTCCACTGATCCCCACGCCCCCTCCGCGGCGCTGCCGCGCCGGGCGTGTGGCCCCTCTTGTCGCACCGTTCGACACCACCTGAAGGACTCACATCATGACCACTCCCACCGCTCCCCCGACGACCGCCCCGATCCAGACGACCCAGCAGGGTCCCGCGATCGAGGTCACCGGCCCGATCCGTGACCGCTACGACCAGATCCTCACCCCCGCGGCGATCGCCTTCCTGACCGAGCTGCACCATCGGTTCGCGTCTCGGCGGCACGACCGCCTGGCCGACCGGATGCGCCGCCGCTTCGAGATCGGCAACGGCCACGACCCGCGCTTCCGCGAGGACACCGCGCACATCCGCGCCGACGCCGACTGGCGCGTCGCCGGTGCGGGCCCCGGCCTGGAGGACCGTCGCGTCGAGATCACCGGGCCGACCGACCCGAAGATGACCATCAACGCCCTCAACTCTGGCGCCCGCGTGTGGCTCGCCGATCAGGAGGATGCCACGAGCCCCACGTGGAAGAACGTCATCGAGGGGCAGCTGTCCCTCCGCGACGCGATCCGCGGGAAGCTCTCGTTCACGTCCCCCGAGGGCAAGGAGTACCGGGTCACGGCTGAGCGCACCCCCACGATCGTGATGCGACCGCGCGGCTGGCACCTGCCGGAGAAGCACCTCGCCTTCATCGACCGCGCCGGCCGTCGCACTGCGGCTTCCGGTTCGCTGGTCGACTTCGGCCTCTACTTCCTGCACAACGCGCAGGCGCTGATCGACGCGGGGCGCGGTCCGTACTTCTACATCGCCAAGCTCGAGTCCAGCGAGGAGGCGAAGCTCTGGGACGACGTGTTCTCCTTCAGCGAGGAGTACCTCGGCCTCCCGCACGGCACGATCCGCGCGACCGTGCTGATCGAGACGCTGCCGGCCGCGTTCGAGATGGACGAGATCCTGTACGAGCTGCGCGACCACTGCGCGGGGCTGAACGCCGGCCGCTGGGACTACATCTTCTCCATCATCAAGAACTACCGCGGTCGTGGGGCGCGCTTCGTGCTCCCCGACCGCAGCGAGGTCACGATGACCGTCCCCTTCATGCGGGCGTACACCGAGCTGCTGGTGCAGACGTGCCACAAGCGCGGGGCCTTCGCGATCGGCGGCATGAGCGCGTTCATCCCGAACCGCCGCGACCCCGAGGTCACCGCCCTGGCGATCGAGAAGGTGTCCGCCGACAAGAAGCGCGAGGCCGGCGACGGCTTCGACGGCACGTGGGTGGCCCACCCGGACCTGATCCCCACCGCGCGCGCCGAGTTCGACGCGGTGCTCGGCGACCGCCCGAACCAGGTCGATCGCCAGCGCGACGACGTGCGCGTCCAGGCCTCCGACCTGCTCGACCTCCACATCGGGCGGCCCATCACCGCGCAGGGTGTGCGGGACAACGTGTCCGTCGCCATCCGCTACCTGGAGGCCTGGCTGCGCGGCCTGGGCGCCGTGGCCATCGACAACCTGATGGAGGACGCGGCCACCGCCGAGATCAGCCGCTCGCAGGTGTGGCAGTGGATCCACCAGGACCGCACCACGCAGGACGGCACCCCGATCACGGTGGACTACGTCGAGGAGCTGATCCGCGAGGTGCTCGCCGAGGTGGAGCGCCGCGAGGGCGATCGCTTCGACGACGCCGCGGAGATCTTCCGGGAGGTCGCGCTGCGGGAGGAGTTCCCCGCGTTCCTCACCCTGGGCGCATACAGCCGCTTCCTCGTCGACGAGGACTGAAAACGGCGGGGGGGGGGGGCGGCGCGG
>NZ_JALXPE010000025.1 GCF_025143365.1 Microbacterium sp. p3-SID336
GCGCAGCCGGCGGTCGGCGGACCGGCGCTCGAGGCGCCGGTCCGCCGGAGGCTCAGGCCTGCAGCAGCACCTTGAGCGCCTTGGTCTCCGCGGCCCTGCTGAACGTGTCGTACGCGCTCTCGATGTCGGCGAGAGCGAACCGGTGGCTCACGAAGCCGCTCGGATCGATCCGCTTCTCCCCCAGCAGGCGCGTCAGCATGCGGGCGGTGTTGGCGTTCACGAGCCCGGTCGTGATCGTGAGGTTCTCGATCCACAGCCGTTCGAGCGGGAACTGCACGGAGGTGCCGTGCACTCCCACGTTGGCCACGTGCCCACCCGGACGCACGATCTCCAGGACCATGTCCCAGGTCTTCGGCACACCGACGGCCTCGATCGCGACGTCGACGCCCAGCCCGTCCGTGAGGGCGAGCACCTGCTCGCGCCAGTCGGCGTCCGAGGCGACGACGCCGTGCGTGGCGCCGAAGGTCTTCGCCTGCGCACCCCGGTTCGCATCCAGGTCGATCGCGATCACCTTGCTAGGGCCGTACAGCCCCGCCGTCATGATCGCGGCCAGGCCGACCGGACCGGCACCGACGACCGCCACCACGTCGCCCGCCTTGACGGCGCCGTACTTGACGCCGATCTCATGACCGGTGGGCAGGATGTCGCTGATCAGCATCGCCGTCTCCGGCGACACCCCCTCCGGCACCCGGTGCAGGGACGTCTCTGCGAACGGAATGCGCACCAGCTCCGCCTGCGTGCCGTCGATCAGGTGCCCGAGGATCCAGCCGATGCCGGCAGCCCCCTCCTCGGCACGACAGTGCGACTGCAGCCCCGCGATGCACGAGGCGCACTTCCCGCACGAGCTGATGCAGGAGATGATGACGCGGTCGCCGACGGCGAGCTCGGTCACCGCGGCACCGATCTCGGTCACGATGCCGACGCCCTCGTGACCGAGGATCCGGCCGTCGGTCACCCCGGGTACGTCGCCCTTCAGGATGTGCAGGTCCGTGCCGCAGATCGTCGTGCACTCGACACGGACGATCGCATCCGTCGGGGCGATGATCGTGGGATCGGGCACGTCCTCCCAGCTCTTGGCTCCTGCTCCGTGGTACACGAGTGCTTTCATGACAGTCTCCTTTGGCGAGTCCGAAGAGGGATATGTGAAATGTTACCCGCCACCTCGGACATGCGGCAGTGCGGAGACCGGGAGATACCGCGACCTAGGCTGGGGGCATGCCCCAGCGCCGCTCGCATGTCGCTCCGTCCGCCGCCCAGACCGAGCTCGCCTCCGCGCTGGCCGCCCTGCGCGCCGAGCTCGACGCCCCGCAGGAGTTCCCCGCCGCCGTGCTCGAAGAGGCCGCGGCGGCGACCGCATCCACCCCGGAGCTGGATCTCCGGGACGTGCCGTTCGCGACGCTCGACCCGCAAGGGTCGCGCGACCTCGACCAGGCCTTCCATCTGGAACGCGCCGACAGCGGCTACACCGTGCGCTACGCCATCGCTGACGTTCCCGCGTTCGTGACTCCCGGCGGCGCCGTCGATGCGGAGGCCCGCCGACGCGGCCAGACGATCTACGCGGCCGACGGCTCGATCCCCCTCCACCCTCCCGTTCTGAGCGAGGACCGCGCGTCACTGCTCCCCGACGTCGACCGCCCGGCACTCGTCTGGACCTTCACCCTGGACGCGGACGGTGCCGTGCAACGGTTCCGGCTGGAGCGCGCCCTCATCCGCTCGCGCGCACAGCTCGACTACGTGGCGACCCAGAGTGCGCTCGACCGCGGCGAGGACGGACCGGCGGCGCTGCTGCCGGAGATCGGCGCCCTGCGACTGGCGCAGGAGCAGGCGCGAGGCGGCGCCAGCCTGAACCTCCCCGACGAGGAGGTCGTGCGCGCCGACGACGGCACCTACGCGATCGAGCGTCGGCGGCCCCTGCCCGTCGAGGAGTGGAACGCGCAGCTCTCGCTCATGACCGGCATGGCCGCGGCGACGCTCATGCTCGACGCCGGGGTGGGCGTGCTGCGCACGATGCCGGAGCCGGACGAGGACGCGTTCCGTGCCTTCCGGCTGCAGACGCGGGCTCTCGGGCGCCCGTGGACGGACGGCGCCTACGGCGACTACCTGCGCGGGCTCGACCGCGATGACCCGCTCACCCTGCCGGTGCTGGAGGCCGCCGCCTCGCTCTTCCGCGGCGCGGGCTACGTGGTGTTCGACGGCGAGGCACCGGACGATGCCGTGCAGGCCGCGATCGCTGCCCCCTACGCGCACGCGACCGCTCCCCTGCGACGCCTGGTCGATCGGTGGAGCCTCGCCATCTGTCTCGCCGTGTCGGAGGGGCGCCCCGTCCCGCCGTGGGCGCGCGAGTCGCTGTCGGATCTGCCCGCGCTCATGCAGGAGTCGGGTCAGCGCGCAGGACGACTCGACGCCGCGACCGTGAACGCGGTGGAGGCGGCACTGCTCACTCCGCTCGTGGGGTCGACTGTCGAGGCCACCGTCATCGAGCTTCGCGGGGAGCGCATGGCCATCCAGCTCGCGGACCCCGCCGTGAGCGCGACGGCGCCCGCGTCCGCCGATGCGAAGCCCGGCGATGTCGTTCGTCTGCGCGTCGCGCGCGCCGACATCTCCCGCGGAGAGGTGGAGTTCGAGCCCGCCTGACCCTCCGTCGGGATCCGAGCGGTCGCGCGCCGGCTCAGGCGGGGACGACGGTCGTCCGCATGACGAGCAGCTGCGGGTCGGAGAGGTCGAGGGTGACGGTGATCTCCGCGAACGCGGCGAGGGAATCCACGTGCGTGCCACCGCACAGTATGACCGCTTCACCCTCCGGCAGTTCGCAGTGCCAGCGCCGACGGTCCACGATGGTCGCGCCCTCGGTCTCGATGCGGCTCGAGGCAGCCGAGGCCACCCACGCGGCCAGCTGCGCGTTGAGGTGCTGTTGCCGCTCGGCGAGCGTCGCGGCGAAGGCCTCGGTGTCGAAGCCCGCCTTACGCAGGCTCTTGCCCAGGCGGTACTCGTCCACGGCGCCGTCCTCGTGGATCCGACTGGACTGGTTCGCGCGTCCCTCGAAGTCCGGCGTGCCGAGCGCATCGGCACCCGGATCCTTGCGCCACAGGTCGGCCACGGCCAGATCGAGCGCCAGCGAGGCGAGGTGGCAGGCGGTGTGACCGCGGCTGAGGCCCGCGCGTCGCGCGGCATCGACCTCGAGTCCCACCGTGGCGCCGGGTACCAGGCTCTCCGGCGCCGACTCCGCCAGCCGGTGCCCGACCAGCCAGGTCCAGCCCTCCCCGCCGCGCTTGACCGGGATGTCCGTTCCCACCGCGAAGGCACCCTCGTCGGACACGGCGGCCATCACGGCCTCCGTGACGCCGAGAGCGGCGTCGCCCAGCGTGATCCCACCCGAGTCGCCCGGTTGGTCGGGCCACGTGTGATCCACGGGGTGGAACGGGGTGGCATCGACGACGACGACCGTGCCGTCCGGCCCCGGCTGCACGTGCGTCACCACCGCCTCTCCGCTGACGGCACCGGCGGCGAAGGTCACGACGGTCGACGAGGGCATGCTTCTCCTGAGGTGCGCGCGGTGAGAGGTGTGCGGTCAGGCCGTGACGACCTGGGCGGTGCCCAGCGGTGCGTCCGGCCCCATCTCGGAGGCGATCCGGTTCGCCTCCTCGATCAGGGTGGCGACGATGTCCTCCTCCGGCACGGTCTTGATGACCTCGCCCTTGACGAAGATCTGTCCCTTGCCGTTGCCCGAGGCGACGCCGAGGTCGGCCTCGCGCGCCTCACCGGGGCCGTTCACGACGCACCCCATCACGGCGACGCGCAGCGGCACCGTCATGTCCTTGAGCCCCTCGGTCACGTCCTCGGCGAGCGTGTAGACGTCGACCTGCGCGCGACCGCACGAGGGGCACGACACGATCTCCAGCTTGCGCTCGCGCAGGTTCAGCGACTGCAGGATCTGGTGGCCGACCTTGACCTCCTCGGCGGGCGGCGCCGAGAGCGAGACACGGATCGTGTCGCCGATGCCCTCGCCGAGCAGGATGCCGAACGCGGTCGCGCTCTTGATGGTGCCCTGGAACGCGGGGCCGGCCTCGGTCACGCCGAGGTGCAGCGGCCAGTCGCCGCGTTCGGCCAGCTGGCGGTACGCCTTGACCATGACGACCGGGTCGTTGTGCTTGACGGAGATCTTGAAGTCGTGGAAGTCGTGCTCCTCGAACAGCGATGCCTCCCACACGGCGCTCTCGACCAGGGCTTCCGGTGTGGCCTTGCCGTACTTCTCCAGCAGACGGCGGTCGAGCGATCCGGCGTTCACCCCGATGCGCAGCGAGACGCCCGCATCCTGGGCGGCCTTGGCGATCGCGCCCACCTGGTCGTCGAACTTGCGGATGTTGCCGGGGTTCACGCGCACGGCGGCGCAGCCGGCGTCGATCGCCTGGAAGACGTATTTCGGCTGGAAGTGGATGTCGGCGATCACCGGGATCTGGCTCTTCTTCGCGATGATGTGCAGCACGTCCGCGTCGTCCTGAGACGGCACGGCGACGCGCACGATCTCGCAGCCCGAGGCGGTGAGCTCGGCGATCTGCTGCAGCGTCCCGTTGATGTCGGTCGTCTTGGTGGTCGTCATCGACTGCACGCTCACCGGGGCGTCGCCGCCGACGAGCACCTTGCCCACCTTGATCTGGCGAGACTTGCGGCGCGGGGCGAGGACTTCGGGGACTCTGGGCATCCCAAGGTTCACAGCTGGCACCACTCCAGCCTACGCCGCCAGGATGCGCGAGGGCTGGATGGCCGCGCCCGTCATCCGCTCCGGCCGCGTGCGGGCGGTGTGGTAGTTTCGCCCCATGCTCGCGAACTTCACCTGGTGGCCCGCCTCCTAGGCGGTGTGTTCGCGTTCCCACGAATCCAGACCGCCTCCGGGGCGGTCTTTTCGTTGCGCCGAGCCGGAGCCCTGCACAGGAGACATCGATGACCCTCTCACGACTCGCCGAGCTCAGCGCCGACCCGGACGCGTCCTTCGTGCTGATCGCCAGGGACGGCGCCGACACCGTCGAGCTGCTCAGCGGCGACGTCGCCGACGTGGAGCTGCTGGCCGACATCCCGCTCACGGCGGACGGCATCCCGCGCGAGGTGTTCGCGATGGTCCCCTATCGGCAGGTGCGTGAGCGCGGCTTCGTCGCCCAGGACGACGGCGCCCCCCTGCGCTGCCTGGTCGTCGACGAGCATCTGCACCTGCCGACCGCCGAGCTCCTGGCTGCGCTTCCGGACGCCGCGGTGCCGCTGCGCGACGGCGGCTTCGACATCGCCGACGAGGAGTACGCGGCCATCGTGGAGACCGTGATCGCGGACGAGATCGGCCGCGGCGAGGGCGCGAACTTCGTCATCCGGCGCGACTACACCGCGGCCGTCGACACGGACGAGCGCACCGCCGCGCTCACCTGGTTCCGCGCGCTGCTCACGCACGAGCGCGGGGCGTACTGGACCTTCGCGGTGTTCACCCCCGGGCACATCGCGGTGGGTGCGAGCCCCGAGGCCCACGTCGTGGCGCGCGGCGGCGTCGTCACCATGAACCCCATCTCCGGCACGTTCCGTCACCCCGCAGGGGGCGCCACCAAGGAGACGCTGATCGACTTCCTCGCGTCGACCAAGGAGACCGAGGAGCTCTTCATGGTGGTCGACGAGGAGCTGAAGATGATGAGCGCCGTCTGTGCGGACGGCGGTCGCATCACGGGCCCGCACCTCAAGGAGATGTCGCGGCTCACCCACACCGAGTACATGCTGCGGGGCCGCAGCGCGCTGGACCCTCGTGACATCCTCCGCGAGACGATGTTCGCCCCGACCGTGACCGGCTCTCCCATGCAGAACGCCTGTGCGGTCATCCGCCGCCACGAGCGCAAGCCGCGCGGGTACTACTCCGGTGTCGCCGCCCTCTTCACGCCGAACGCCGACGGCGGCCACGACCTGGACGCGCCGATCCTCATCCGCACCGTGTATCTGCAGGACGGTCGGCTGAGCGTGCCGGTGGGTGCGACGCTCGTGCGGCACTCCGACCCGCACGGCGAGGTCTCCGAGACACATGGCAAGGCGGCCGGTGTGCTGGGCGCGATCGGCGCGATCGACCGCGACCGCGTCGCGGAAGCGCGCAGCGACGCGGATGCCCCCGGTGCCGGTCGGTCGCTCGCCGACGACGCCGAGGTGGCCGCACTGCTCTCCTCCCGCAACGCGCGGCTCGCTGAGTTCTGGCTGAACCCGCAGGGCGAGGACTTCACCGGTCCCTTCTCGGGCCGCTCGGCACTGGTCGTCGATGCCGAGGACCGCTTCACCACCATGCTCGCCCACCAGCTGCGCCACCTCGGGCTCGACGTCACGATCGCCGCCTGGGACGAGGTCGCGGACGACGCCGTGGCCGCAGCCGACCTGGTGGTGGCAGGACCCGGTCCCGGTGATCCCCGTGACGTCGACAGCCCCCGTATCGCCCGGATGCGCGAGGTCGTCACGGCTCGGCTCGACGGCGGCAGCCCGCTGCTGGCGGTCTGTCTGAGCCACCAGATCCTCGCCGACCGTCTGGGCGTGGCGCTGGCTCCGCTCGATGCACCGCACCAGGGCCTGCAGAAGGCCGTGCCCGTGTTCGGCGAGGACGCGTCGATCGGCTTCTACAACACCTTCACCGCCCGCGTCGCCCCCGGGACCTCGACCGTCGGAGGCGCTGAAGTCAGCGCGGACCCGGGGACCGGCGACGTGTACGCGCTGCGCGGCGAGGGCTTCGCCTCCGTGCAGGGGCACCTGGAATCGATCCTGTCGCGCGACGGCATCCGCACGCTCGAACGCCTCGTGACGCACGCGCTCGCCTGAGCCGCGTCCGCCGGGACGCCGGTCAGCCCAGCAGCTTCACCGGGTTGAACAGGTCGGCCGCCAGGAGCAGTGCGCCCATTCCGATCAACAGCACCGCGACCACCACGGTCAGTGGGACGAGGCGCGTGGCGTCCACCGGGGCGGGCGGCGGCCGCCGGAACAGCTTCGCCCACGCGCGTCGCACTCCCTCCCAGAGCGCGACCACGATGTGACCGCCGTCGAGGGGCAGCAGCGGGATCAGGTTGAACACGAAGAGCGCCACGTTGAGCGACCCGAGCAGCCCGAGCAGCACGGCGAAGCGGTTGAGTACGGGCGCATCGGTCGCGGCGACCTCACCGGCCAGGCGACCCACGCCGACCACGCTCAGCGGCCCGTTGGGGTCGCGCTCGCCCCCGGTGACCAGCGAGACGCCGACATCCCAGAGGCGCACGGGGAGGGTGACGATGAGCGAGGCGACCCTGGCCACGTTGTCCGCGGCCATCTCGACGCCGACGCTCGGCGGCTGCTGGACGTAGCCCATCTGGGCGATCATCCCCGCGTACCCCACCTCCTTCACCACGGGGTCGCCGTCCTCGTCGAGCACGGGCGTGCCGCTGGCGTCGGTGATCGTGCGCTCGGCCGCGATCGGGGTGAGGCTCAGCGTCCGCTCCTCGCCATCGCGCCGCACCACCAGCTCGAGGGTCTCCCCCGGAGACGCCTGCACGATCTGCGTGGCCTGGTCGAAGGTGGACACGGGCTGACCGTCGATGGAGACGAGGACGTCGCCCGGCTGCACGTCGGCCTCCGCTGCGGGCGACGGCGGGTCATCCGCGGAGCACGAGGTCGCCGAGGACGACGCGGGCACGACGCACTCGTTCACCGCCGCGATCGTGGTCGTGCCCTGCTGCACCCCGATCCCGCTGACGAGCACGATGAAGATGAGCACCGCGAGCAGCAGGTTCATCAGCGGGCCGCCGAGCATCACCACGACGCGCTTCCAGACAGGCAGCTTGTAGAAGACGCGGTCCTCCGCGCCCTCGGCGATCGTCTCGTCGTTGGCCGACCGGGCGTCCTGGATGAGCGTGCGGAAGACGCCCGACGCCGGCCCGCGGTCCTTCGACGACGGGTACATGCCGGACATCGAGATGAACCCGCCGAGCGGGAGCAGCTTGAACCCGTACTCGGTCTCCCCGATCCGCTTCGACCACAGTCGAGGGCCGAAGCCGATCATGTACTGGCCGACGCGGACGCCGAAGAGCTTCGCGGGGACGAGATGGCCGACCTCGTGCAGACCGATCGAGAGGCCGAGGCCGATCAGCATGAACAGGATGCCGCCCACATAGAGCAGGATTTCCACGTGCCAACCGTAGTGCCCTGAGCTAGGAATCCGCCCTGCTCCGCCCGCGTCGCTAGGCTGGTGCGGTGACCTCCCGGCAGCTGCGACTCGTGCATGCCGCCGCGGTGTCCGCGGTGGCCACCCTGATCGCCGCGGTCTCGCACACGATCGGCGGCGGCACCGCCCCGCACCCGCTGCTGATCGCGGCGGTGGCTGTGCTGTTCCTGACGCCCACCGCCGTGCTGATCGGCAGCCGTCCCTCGCGCATCCGCGTCGCCGTCGCGGTGCTCACGGCCCAGGGCGCGTTCCATGTGCTGTTCCAGCTGCTCGGCGCGCCGTCCGCGGCCGGTGCCGGCACGGCCGCTGCCGGCGGCGGACATGCGCACCACCTCGCACTCGCGGCGCTCACGGCGGTCGGCGGCGCTCCGGTCGCGCCCGTCGACACCGGGATGATTGGCGCGCACATCGCCGCGGCCGTCCTGACCACCGTGCTCCTCTGGCATGCCGAGAGCATGGTGCGGGCGGTCGCCGGGTGGTTCCGCGCACTGCTGCGGCGCGCGAGCCCGCACCCCGGTGGCGTGCCGGGCCGACCCGCAGCGCTGCGTTCCCTCGTTCTCCCGGCGGTCGACCGGGCTGTCGCCGCAGCCGTCTCCCGACGCGGTCCGCCCGTGCTCGCCCGCGGCTGATCCGCCGCACGCCGAACCGTCGCCTCCGGGCGGCCCTTCCGCGAGGGCGCCGTTCCGCGCGCCCCGCACACGAGCATTGGAGAACCCTCATGTCCCGCATCACCTCGCACACCGTCCGCCCCCTCCGCCGCCGCGCCGCCGTCGCCGTCGGTGGCACCGTCGGCGGCATCGCCCTCGCTCTGGGCGCCCCGCTGATGGCCGGAGCACACGTCTCCGTGACCCCGGACGCCCTCGCCCCCGGCGGCCACGGCGTCCTCACGTTCTCGTTCGCCCACGGCTGCGGCACCTCGCCGACGACGGCGCTGCGCATCACCATGCCGGACGGCCTGGCCTCGGTCGCGCCGACGCTCGACGGCGACTGGTCCATCCAGGTGGAGCGCGGCGACGACGGTCTGGTCAGCGCCGTCACCTACACCGCGCTGACGCCCGTGCCCACGGATCTGCGCGGCGCCGTGAGCATGTCGGTGGGCCTCGACGAGGACACGCCGAACACGCTCGCCTTCCCTGTCGTGCAGCAGTGCGTCGACGGGGCGACCGAGTGGACGCAGCTCGCCGAGGACGGCGAGGATCCGCACGAGCTCGACGCGCCCGCGCCCGTCGTGACCGTCGCGGACGCGGGCGCCGCAGAGCACGGCGATCATGCCGACGGGGACGCGCACGCCGCGGAGGCGGAAGCGGACGGCGGCGTGGTCGCCGACCCTGTCGGAATCGCTCTGGGCGCCGGGGGTCTGGTCGCCGGCGTCGCTGCCCTCGTCGTCGCGGTGCTGGCGTACCGCCGCAGGGCCTGAGCCGACGCTCCTGCCGAGTCCGCACCCGCCACGCGTCGCCCGGCGCGCGGCGGGTGCGGAGCGGAGGTTCCGCGCCCCGGCGTGAGATCATGGATCCGACATGTCGATTGAACAACAACCGAGCCTGCCCCCCGTGCTCCGCCCCGCGAACCCGCCCCGGCGTGAGCTGTCCGAACTCGCTTCCCGTTTCGCCCGCTCCGTGCGTGGCGAGCTGTCCGGGATCTCTCTGAGCGGCATCACGCTCGCCACGGCCGACCTGCGCCCCGGCGAGGCGTTCGTGGCCATCCAGGGGCTGAACCGCCACGGTGCGGACTTCGCTGCGACCGCGGCGGAGAAGGGCGCGGTCGCCGTCATCACCGATGAGCCGGGGGCGGCGATCGCCGCGGACGCCGGTCTTCCCATCGTGGTGGTCGACGACCCGCGTGGCGTGCTCGGCGACCTGAGCGCCTGGGTCTACGGCACGGGTGCAGAGGACCCGCTCCCGCTGCTGTTCGCGACCACCGGCACGAACGGCAAGACGAGCGTGTCGCACCTGCTGGAGGGCATCCTCGAGCAGATGGGCGTCGTGACGGGGCTGTCGTCCACGGCCGAGCGCCACATCGCCGGCGAGATCATCGTGTCCCGACTGACGACCCCCGAGGCCTCAGAGATGCACGCCCTGCTCGCCCTCATGCGCGAGCGCGAGGTCGAGGCCGTCGCGGTCGAGGTGAGCGCGCAGGCGCTGTCGCGCCACCGGGTCGACGGCATCCGCTTCGACGTCGCCGGCTTCACCAACCTCAGCCACGACCACCTCGACGACTACGCCGACATGGAGGAGTACTTCGAGGCGAAGCTGCCGCTGTTCCGGCCCGACCGCGCACTGCGCGGCGTGATCTGCCTGGACTCCGCCTCCGGCACGCAGGTCGTCGAACGCGCCGAGATCCCGGTGGTCACGGTCGGCACGCCGTCGATCGCCGCCGACCCCGACGCCGCCTCCCGCGCGGACTGGGTGGTCGTGATCGACGACGAGCGCACCACGGGCACCACCTTCACCATGACGGGACCCGCGGGAACGCTCACCACCACGGTGCCCGTGATCGGACCGCACATGGCCGCCAACGCGGCGCTCGCGATCGTGATGCTGCTCGAGGGCGGGTACGACTGGGGGCGCATCGTCGAGGCGCTCACGCGCGACGGCGGCATCCGCGCGTACCTCCCCGGCCGCACCCAGCTCGTCTCCGGCGACCGCGGCCCTGCGGTGTTCGTCGACTTCGGCCACTCTCCCGATGCGTTCGAGAAGACCCTTGCCGCGATACGGCGCGTCACGCCGGGCAAGGTGCTGATGCTGTTCGGCGCCGACGGCGACCGTGACGCCAGCAAGCGATTCGACATGGCGCGGACCGCGGTCGAGGGCAGCGACATCCTCGTCGTGACCGACCACCACCCGCGCTTCGAGGACCCCGCCTCGATCCGGGCGACTCTCGTGGAGGGTGCGCGTCGCGCCAGGCCGGACGCCGAAATCCACGAGTACTCGCCGCCCGAAGCGGCCATCGTCGCGGCCGTGGGTCTCGTCGGCGACGGCGACGCCATCCTCTGGGCGGGGCCCGGGCACCAGGACTACCGCGACATCCGCGGCGTGCGCACCCCCTACTCCGCCCGGGAGCTCTCGCGCCGCGCACTCAAGGCGGCGGGCTGGCCTGTGCCGCCGTCGCGCTGGCCGGTCCCCTACCCCGACGAGGACTGACTGCGCGCGCCTTGCGGCGGTCGCTCGACGGGTGGCGGAGGGGCAGGTGCGCCCCGCGCGGGAGAACAGGGTCGCCCCGCTGACCGCACACCCGCGGTAATCCGGGGCCGCGGCGACGGGCGCGTGCTCCGCGCAGGGAAACGGGGCCGCCGCGCGGACCGAACGCCCGCGCGGGAACGAGCGGCGGCTGGTCGCCTTCTCAGGCCGTCGCGATGAGGTCGTCGGCCGTCCGGCGCGCCCATGCCTCGGCGTCGGCGAGCGACTCGACCGAGAGCGCATCGGGTGCCTCGTGCGCGTCGACGACGCGGGCGATCGTGTCGACGATGCCGAGGAACGGGAGCCGCCCCTCGTGGAACGCGTCGACCGCCTGCTCGTTCGCGGCGTTGTACACGGCAGGGAACGTCCCGCCCGCGCGGCCCACCGCCTTGGCGAGTGACACCGAGGGGAAGGCCTCGTCGTCGAGCGGCTCGAACGTCCAGGACGTCGCCGCCGTCCAGTCCAGCGGACGCCCCACGCCGCCGATGCGGTGGGGCCAGTCGAGGCCGAGGGAGATGGGCAGCCGCATGTCCGGCGGAGAGGCCTGCGCGATGGTCGAACCGTCGATGAACTCGACCATGGAGTGCACGATCGACTGCGGATGCACGACCACCTCGATGTCGTCGTAGGGCACATCGAACAGCAGGTGGGCCTCGATCACCTCGAGCCCCTTGTTCACGAGCGTGGCCGAATTGGTGGTCACGGTACGACCCATGTTCCAGGTCGGGTGCGCGAGAGCCTCCTGCGGGGTCACGGCGGTCAGCTCGGCGCGCGTGCGCCCGCGGAACGGGCCGCCGGAGGCCGTCACGACGAGCCGCCTGACCTCGGCATGGGTTCCGGAACGCAGCGCCTGCGCGAGGGCCGAGTGCTCGGAGTCCACGGGCACGATCTGCTCAGGCGCTGCTGCCGCGAGCACCAGATCGCCGCCGACGATGAGCGACTCCTTGTTGGCGAGGGCCAGCGTACGACCAGCGTGCAGCGCGGCCAGCGTCGATCCCAGCCCGATCGAGCCCGTGATCGCGTTGAGCACCACGTCGGCGTCCACGTCGCGGACGAGCTGCTCGGCCTCCGCCGCGCCGAGGGCTGTGTCCTCGACCTGGAAGCGGGCGGCCTGCTCAGCGAGCAGGGCGGTGTTGGAACCGGCGGCGAGCCCGACCAGCTCGAACCGCCGCGGGTTGGCGCGGATCACGTCCAGCGCCTGGGTGCCGATGGAGCCGGTGGAGCCGAGGACGATGATGCGACGCATGACGCCAGCCTAGGACAGCCCCCGGCCCCTCCCGCGCTACTGCTGGGACTGCACCGGCGTCGTGGCGAGGATGTCCACCACGAACACGAGGCTCTCGTTCTGCAGCTCGTGGCCCTCGCTCGCGCCGTAGCCGTCGGACGGGGGCATCACGACCAGCACCTGGGAGCCGACCTTCTGCCCCTCGAGCGCCTTCTGGAAGCCGGCGACCACGCCCGTGGTCTGGAACTGTGCGGGTGCGGCGTCACGGCTCCAGCTGGAGTCGAACTCCTCGCCGTCCGACCACTTCACGCCGAGGTACTGCACCACGACGAGGTCGCCCGAGGCCACCGTCGCACCATCGCCCTGCTTCAGGACCGCCACCTGCGTCGAGGCCGGGGCGTCGCCGTCCGGGATGGTCACGGTGGGCTTGCCGTCGTCGTCGAGCTTCACCTCGGGCATGCCGGGGGTGGGGTCGACCGGGGTGCCATCGGCGACCTCGGGCAGACGATCCACGGCCTCGGCGTACACCACGACGTTGTTCGCGCTGTCGCCGAGCATCTTGCCGGGAAGGGCGAGCACGACGCGGGAGCCGACCGGCTCGCACTCCAGCGCGGCCACGAACAGCGAGGACTGGTTGGGGTCGAGCAGCACCGGGATCAGGCCGTCCTCACCACGGGCCGACGAGTCGAGCACGTCTCCTGTCGCGGCGTCGACGATCTGGAACTGGACCGAGACGAGATCGTTGACCACGACATCGTCGCCCTCGCCCTCCGAGATGATGGTGCGCTCGACGTCGGCGAACTTCGCATCCGCGGGCACCGTGATCGTGGTGTCCGCGCCCTCCCCGGCCACCTCGACCGCGTCGGAGGTCGCACCCGGCTGCGCATCCAGCGCACACTGGCTCGATGCCGAGGGGTCGGGCGTGCCCGAACTCTGCGGGCCGCCGTTGCCGGCGCAGCCGGCCAGCAGCAGGGTCGCCGCAGCGACGGTGGACAGGACGACGAGCGGACGCTTACGCACAGTGAGACCTCGAGATCGCGGGCGGGACACTCCATCCTCCCCCATACCCCTTTGCCCTCCCTGGGAGGCGACGGCGCGAGTCTTCATTCCTGTGCGGGCATGGAGTCGGGAGTAACCTGCTCTGATGACCTCTGAGCAGTCCGTGGAGCCCGAAACCCCCTCAGAGAACACCCCGGAGCCGCGACACGCCGGCTTCACCTATGCGCTCGGCCGCAGTCTGATCGCGCCGCTCGCGCGATTCATCTACCGGCCCCGCATCGAGGGCCGCGAGCACGTCCCCGCCACGGGACCGGTCATCTTCGCCAGCAACCACCTGTCGTTCATCGACTCGATCGCGATCCCGGTGGCGGCCCCGCGTCCCGTGCACTTCCTCGCGAAGTCGAGCTACTTCGAGGGCACCGGCTTCCGCGGCCGGCTCTCCAAGACCTTCTTCGAGGCGATCGGCGCGATCCCGGTGCGACGTGGTGCCGGCCAGGCCGCGCTCGACGCGCTGGACCTGCAGCGGCAGCTGCTCGACGATGGTCTCGCCGTGGCGCTGTACCCCGAGGGGACGCGCTCGACAGACGGTCGCCTGTACAAGGGCCGCACGGGCGTGGCCTTCCTCGCGCTGCAGACCGGCGCCCCCGTCGTTCCCGTCGGCCTGATCGGCACCGACAAGGTGATGCCGGTCGGCGCGAAGATGCCGACGCTCTCCGAGCGCGTGACCGTGCGCTTCGGCGAGCCGCTCGACCTCTCACCGCACGGGCCGGCGACCAGCGGCCGCGCGCGGCGCCTCGCCACGGACGAGATCATGGCGGCGATCCACGCCCTGTCCGGTCAGGAGCTTGCGGGCACCTACAACGAGGCGCCGGCGCAGGGCACGATCGAGAAGATCAAGCAGGCTCTCCCCCACGAGCGTCGCTGAGCGACCCTCCTCCCACGGGGATCACGCGCGAGCGGTGACCGTGGCCTCGTGTCGCACCGGGAAGTTCATCGAATTCGCGATGAAGCACCACTCATTGGCCTGTCGATGCGCCCGTTCGGCCGCCTCGATCATGGACGCGTCAGCGACGACCACCTGCGGGCGCAGCATGACCTCCGCGAACGAGCCGCCCCCGGCCCCGTCCTCGCGCATGAGCCCCGTCGCCTCGTCGCGGTAGGAGACGACGACGACCCCGGCGGTGACGCAGGCGTGCAGATACGACAGCAGGTGGCACTCGGAGAGCGAGGCCAGCAGCAGATCCTCCGGATTCCAGCGGGACGGATCGCCGCGGAAAGGCTTGTCGGCCGAGGCCAGCAGCTCGGGCTTGCCCGCCACCTCGATCGTGACGTCGCGGCGGTAGTCGCGGTAGCCGCTCGTGCCGGTCCCCGTGTTCCCCGTCCACGTGGACGTGAGTGCGTAGCGATGCTCGCCGAGGGCGCGGGGGGTGCTCTGCTCTGCCATGACCTCAGTCTGCCAGGGCCTTCCGACGTCGGGAGGCCGCCGCCGATAGAGTTGTCGGGTGCTGGAGACACTCACCGTTCAGGATTCCGTGGAGCTCGCCGTCGTGGAACGGAGCGGCTTCGTCGAGTCACGCCATGCCGGCGCGGCCGTCGTGCTGTCGCCCGACGGAGAGATCCTGGCACGGCATGGCAACGCCGATGCGCTGATCCTGCCGCGATCGAGCCTCAAGCCCCTTCAGGCGGTGGCGTGCATCACTGCCGGCGCCGTGCTGGAGGGCGAGCAGCTCGCCCTGGCCACGGCCAGCCACACGGGCACCGACCGCCATGCCGCCGTGGTGCGCGACATCCTCACCGCGGGCGGGCTCAACGAAGACGACCTGGCGTGCCCGCCCGCGTGGCCGAGCGACTCCGCCACGCGGGACGAGATGATCCGCGAGCACGGCCAGCAGGCGCGCGTCCGCATGAACTGCTCGGGCAAGCACGCCGCGATGCTCCGCGCCTGCGTGGCGACGGGGTGGTCGACGGACGGGTACCTCGACCCCGCGCATCCCCTGCAGGGCCACATCCGCGACGTGGTCGAGCGCCTGACCGGCGAGAAGATCGCACACACCTCGGTGGACGGCTGCGGCGCCCCGGTGCACGCGCTCACGCTGACCGGGCTGGCGCGTGCGATCCACCGCATCGGCACGGCATCCGACCGCTCGCCGTTCGCGCTGCACCGGGTGGCCGGCTCGCTCGTGCGCGCTGTACGCGAGAACCCCTGGACGATCGAGGGCCCCGGTCGCCCCGACACCATCGCCACCGAGCGGCTCGGCGTCTTCACCAAGGGCGGGGCCGAGGGCGTGATGGTGATGGTGGCGCCGAACGGCACGACTGCGGCGTTGAAGATGCTGGACGGCGCCGCCCGCGCCTCGACCATCGTCGCCGCCACGCTCCTCGCTCGCGCCGGCGCTCTCAGCGATGCCGATGTCGCGGGCCTCGCCGAGGCGCTTCCGCTCACGGTGCTCGGCGGCGGCGGCGTGGTGGGTGCCGTGCGCCCCGGCGCGGGCATCTGAGTCCCTCCCGAGCCACAGCCCCGCGCACCCGCGCACCCGCGCAGCCGCGCAGCCGCGCAGCCGCGCGAATCGTCACGCCGAGAGCCCCTCGACCACCACCCGACGAGGTGGCGTGTCTCCCACGACGGACCAGGCTCGTCCTGCATGCGGTCGCGCGTAGGGCGGAAGCTCCCGCACGCCGAGCAGCTGGCGAAGGTCGGACGGGCGCTCTGCCCGGACGAGCACCTCCCCCTCCGCGCGCACGCCCTGCCACAGGGCCCATTGCCGCTGCCAGGCCTCCGCATCGCCGACCAGCACACACGCGACTCCGGTCGCGCCTGGCTCCGTCCCCACCGCGACGACGTTCCACTCCGGATGGGCGTCCCGCAGTCCCGCGATCACGCGGGCGGCGCCGGGCGTGACCAGCGCGGTGAGCGCGTGCTGCGCTCTCCACACGGGCGCATGCGCCGGTGAGGGTCTCGCCGCGGGAGCAGCGGTCTCGTCCACCCACACGAACTGCACCTCGCGCTCGTCGAGCACCGCCCGCCCGGGGAGGCGGTCCCTGGCGAAGGTCCCGGAGTCGCCGCCTGCCGCCAGGTGCTCGACCCGTGAGGCCATGCGCAGCAGGGCGCGCCGCGGCACGAGGTCGATCACGCGGCCCAGCGGGCCCGTGGCTCGACCGGCCGTCAGCACCCAGGTCGTGGCGGCGCCCGCACGCAGCGCCTGCTCCCACCGCTGCACGAACTCCAGCGCGTACTCCGTCGGGAGTTCGGCGTGCAGCGCGTCGATGTCGTCGCACAGCACGAGCCGCGGCACGTCTGCGCTCCCGCTCGTCCAGGAGGTGAGGAGGTCCAGAGCCGCCTCCGCATCCCGCGGCACGACGACCGCGTCGTGGCACTGCGCGGCGATGGAACGAACGACGGCGGTGCGGCCGCTCCCTGGCGCGCCGAGAACGACGAGACCGCGGTCGCGTCCAGGCCGGAGCAGCTCATGAGGCTGCGACTGATGCGCGGGATCGTCGACCAGCCCCAGCGTCACCGGCGAGCTCGCGCCGCGCGGACGCTCTCCGCCTTCCCCGACCAGGTCACCCAGGTCCAGGCGCCGCGGCAGCGGTGGCAGCCAGGGGCTGACCGCGGGGCGCGCCTCCGCCCACCGCAGGCACGCCCCGCGCACGTCGGCGACGTCGGTGAGGGCGACCCGCAGCTCGACCGGTTCGCGATCCTCGGGTCGCCGCACGAGCGCCCGTCCGCGCCCCACAGAGCCTCCCGGCAGCAGCGCCGCAG
The DNA here is from genome assembly GCF_025143365.1 of Microbacterium sp. p3-SID336. GTDB lineage: Bacteria > Actinomycetota > Actinomycetes > Actinomycetales > Microbacteriaceae > Microbacterium. The sequence goes on from NZ_JALXPE010000025.1 coordinate 17,355, forward strand.
CGTCCGAGCCGATCACGGCGCGGCTGTCGGCGGCGTCGGCCACGCGGAGACTGAGGCGCAGGGGGCAGTTCGCCGCCAGGGCATCGCGGATCACTCCCCCGGCGCGCTGTGTGCCGAGGATCAGATGCATTCCGAGGGCCCGACCACGCGCAGCGATGTCGGTGAAGACCGCGCCGAGATCGGGGTGCTCCTGCAGCAATGCGGCGAACTCGTCCACCACGATCAGCAGCCGTGGCAGGGAGACCTCCCGCACGTCGCGGGCGCCCGCCTCCGCCAGCACCCCCTCCCGCCGGCGCATCTCGGCGCTCAGGCTGGACACGCCCCGCCTGGCCCCGCCCTCGTCGAGGTCCGTGACGACGGACGCGACCTGAGGCAGTGCACGCAGCGGCTCGAACGCGGTACCGCCCTTGAAGTCCGCCAGCAGAAGCGCCACCCGCTCCGGTCCGTAACTGCGGGCGATCGCGGTGACCCAGGTGATCAGCAGCTCGCTCTTGCCTGCCCCTGTCATGCCCGTCACGATCGCATGAGGCCCGTCGTGCACGAGGTCGACGACGACCTCCGCGCCGCGACCGTCGCGCCCCAGGGTCACCGGGAGGCCGTCCGCCGTCGCAGGTGCGGCCGGGAGCTCGGCGAGCGACACGTGCAGGGGCAGCCCCACCTCCCTGTCGTCCGCATCAGGACAGCACGAGGCGACCGCCGAGACCTGCTGCCCGGACAGGCACTCGACCGCGAGCGGCAGCACCGCGTCCGGGGTGCGGAGCGTGGCGGCTCCCGGCTCGACGACGTCGATCACGGTCGTGATCCCCGGCGGCACCTCGTCGTCGCCGGCCGCGATGCAGATCACCGCGTCCGCGTCTGCCGCGTCTGCCGCGACGGCCGTGCCGGCAACCCCTGTTCCCAGACGGAACCCACCGCGACCGGCACGCCGCGCGTGCGGAAGCCCTGCGACCTCCCACCGCTGGACCTCGCTGCCGACGAGGGACAACTGGCCCGGAGCGAACCGGAGGCAGAGCTGCACCACGAGAGCACGGGCAGCGGCCGTGGCGACCGGACCCGCGCCGCGCACGCAGATTCCGCGGCCCAGGGGAACCGTGAGCGGGGCATCGGCGAGCTCCGCGCTCCGCTCCCGGAACGCCGTCGCTCGTTCCCCCTCCCCACCGCTGCAGCGCACGGCGCTCCGGCGGTTGCCGCGGCCCACGACCACGGCAGTCGACGCATCCGGCGGCTCCGCGCCGCGTAGCGGGGGCTCGCGCAGACAGGCCAGCACATCCGGATGCCGCCGGTCGAGCTGTGCACGCTCGGTGCGGTGCCGCCGCACGAGTTCCTCCTCCGCGGCCGCCCACTGTGTCGCCGCGGTCGCCTCGTCACGCCGCCGGTCGCGGCGCCGACCGCGAGCGGCATCGGCCACCGACGCCAGCATCATGAAAGGCCCCAGCGCGGCGAACCAGAGAGCCTGCGGCGTGCCGGTCGTCAGCCACAGCGCGATGCCGACGCCCACGGGAGCGACGGCGGCCAGAAGCGGGAGAGAACCGCGGCGGGGCGGCGCAGGGACAGCAGGCAGCACGAGAGGAGACGGATCCATGTCTCCCAGTGCACCGCAGAGTGCGGCCGATGACGGCGCTGTCCACAGCGCACGGCGGCTATTCCGCGGTGTCGCCCTCTGGGGAGGAGGACTCCGCCGGGTCGCTCACCTGCAGCACGATGAGCGTCACGTTGTCACGGCCGCCGTTCTCCAGCGCCGCCGCCAGCATGGCGTCCACACCAGCGCCGGGATCGGCGTTCTCGCGCAGGAAGTGCTGGATGCCGTAGTCCGTGAGCTCCTTGGTCAGGCCGTCGGAGCAGATGACGAAGCGGTCGCCGGCGCGCAGGTCGATCGTCACGTAGTCCGGCGCCGTCAGCTCGCTCGCGCCCACCGCGCGGGTGATCACGTTGCTGTAGGGGTGCCCCTCGGCCTCTTCCGGGCTGAGCTTGCCGGCGGTGATGAGCTCCTGCACGACCGAGTGATCAGTGGTGACCTGCACGAGTCGATCGTCACGGAGGAGGTACACCCGCGAATCGCCGATGTTGAGCGCCACCCACTGCGGCCGCTCCCCCGTCTCGTCGAGATACACGCCCGTGAGCGTGGTCCCCGTGCCCTCGTCTGTCGTGTCGGGGTGCTCGGCGATGTCGTCGACCGCTCGCGCCAGCGCGTTCTCGATGCCGACGCGGTTCACGTCGTCCGCGGTGACCATCGCCTGCAGACGCGAGACCGTGCTGCGGCTGGCGATCTCTCCACCGGCGTGGCCGCCCATGCCGTCGGCCACGATGAACAGCGGGAACTCGGCGAGGAATGCGTCCTGGTTCGTCTCCCGTCGACGCCCCTGGTCGGTGACGCCTGCCCAGGAGAGCAGCAGCGGGCGTCCCGCAACCGTGACGGTGTGCGTCTTCGTCTCAGCCACGTCCTGCCTCCGATGGACCTGCGGCGGAAAGGGCGGTCGCAGGATACTCACACATCGTAGTGGAACTCGTTCCCCTCGCTGGCACCTCGGTCCGATGGGCGGAGACGTGGACCGGGGGCGCCGAACCGGCGCTGCGACAAGACCATGCCTCCACGTTAGCGGCCCGATCGCGGCCCCGACACCGTTCACAGCACGAAACCCCCGGCGAGTGCCGGGGGTTTCGTTGTCAGGCGATCACGCAGGGGGCTGCGTGGGGTCGTTCGGCGCCGTCGGCGGGGCGGGCGGCGCTGCGGGCGGAGCAGTCGGCGGCGCCGGAGGGGTCGTCGGCGGCGCGGCGGGAGGCGCCGGCGGGGTGGTCGGCGGCGCGGCAGGAGGCGCCGGCGGGGTGGTCGGCGGGACCGGCGGGATGGGCGCGCCCGTCGCCGGAGCCGCAGGCGCGGCCGGCGGGGCATAGCCAGGGGCAGCCGGCGGCGCGTAGCCGGGCTGGGCCGGAGGCGCGTAGCCCTGCTGCGGAGCACCGTAGCCCTGCTGTGGAGCGCCGTACCCCGGCTGCTGCGGGGCGCCGTAACCCTGCTGAGGCCCTACGGCTGCGGGCTGCACCGGGACGCCGTCCCAGACCGTGCGGTCTCCGAGGAAGCCGTTACCTGCCCACGAGGCGGGCTGGATGTTCGGGTTCCACCGCGACTTGTCGAAGGCGTTGATGCCGAGCCAGACAGGCGGAAGGAAGAAGTACAGGATCACCCAGACGGCGTCCTTCTGGACCTTGAGCCCCACCCGCCACGCGGCGATCAGCTCCACCACGCGTCCGGCGATGCCGACAAGCGGCAGAATGAGGAACCAGCCGAGGAACGGGATGATCGCACCGAGCACTCCGGCGCCGAACAGGTAGAGGACGATCCAGGGGCTCAGGTCGCCGAGCTTGTAGAAGATCATGGTGTTGTACACCGGGACCCACGCGCGCCACTTCCCCTGCACGCCGGCCTTCTCGAAGATCATCATGTAGAACCACGCGTAGAGCGCGTAGATCGCCAGCGGCACTACCGTGTACAGCAGGATCAGCGCGATCGCGGCGCCGCCTGACAGGCCATAGCCGTAATAGTCGTCCAAGGTTCCCCTCCAGAGAATGGTGTTTCTGGCATTCTGCGCTGCTCACATTAGCGCGTCAGCGAGGTCGCGCGCATGCGATGCGCGACGAGGTGCATGAAGACCTCACTCCTCGACGACGAGCTCCAGCGTCCCGGGCTCGCCGTCCCTGAACTCGATGCCCCGGCCGTGGGCCCAGGTGCGCAGTGCTCGGAGCGACCCGATGCGCGGGCGATCCTCGGCGATGGCGCGAACCAGGAGCCCCTTGGACTTCTTGTTGAAGTGGTTGAGCGCCCTGCCCTGCGCGGTGACGACGCGCACGTACGCGGACGGCACCGTGTCGGGGACGGGGCCGAGGCCGACGTACGCCTCACTGCGCAGATCGAGGACGAACGCAGGCCGTGCCTCGGCGATCGCGGCAGAGGTCGCTGCCGCCCAGTGGCGGCGCAGCGGAGGGATGCCGGGCAGGGCGGTGCCGGCGGCGAGACGGTAGGCGGGGATGGGGTCGAGCGCACCGACCGGGCCGAACGGCGCACTGTGGATCCACACGTGCGCGCCCAGCCATCGCCGCGCGGCCGACGGAAGTCCCGCCGCATCCAGCGCGTCGTAGAGCACCCCTGTGTATCGGTCGACCGCCGGCATCGCCGGGGAATCTCGCAGCGTGCGATTGCGCTCCACATCGTCGAGCTGACGCGCGCTGAGCTTCAGGACCCGACGGGATGCCTCCTCATCGGCGGCGAGCTCGACGAGGGCCGACACGACGGGTTCGCGCTGTGCGAGAAGTCCAGGCAGCGCGAGTGACGTCAGGTCGAGCGGCCCGCCGTCGCCGCCGGCGCGCTTGGTCTCAGACGGCGGAAGCAGGATCTTCATGGAACCTCTGATCATGCAGACGCGTCCGCCCCGTCACCCGGGAAGGTGACGAGGCGGACGCGAGTGACGGAGCTGTCAGGCGATGAGAGCCGCGTTGCCGGCCACGATCGTCAGGACGTCGCCCTCCATCGAGAGGAATCCGTCCTGCGCGTTGGCGAGCACCTTGGTGCCATCCGTCTGGGTGATCCGGACCTGGCCCTCGGCGAGGATGGCCAGCACCGGCTCGTGACCGGACATGAAGCCGATCTCGCCCTCGACGGTCTTGGCGACCACCAGGCTCGCCTCTCCCGTCCAGACCTCCGCATCGGCGGAGACGAGGCTGACGTTGAGCGCCATGATCAGGCGTTCTCCTTCTGGATCTGCGCCCAGCGCTCTTCGACGTCGGAGATGCCACCGACGTTGAAGAAGGCCTGCTCGGCGACGTGGTCGAAGTCACCGCGGGTGATCGCGTCGAACGACTCGATGGTCTCCTTGAGCGGAACCGTCGAACCCTCGACACCCGTGAACTTCTTCGCCATGTAGGTGTTCTGCGAGAGGAACTGCTGGATGCGACGCGCACGCGACACGACGATCTTGTCTTCCTCGGAGAGCTCGTCCACACCGAGGATCGCGATGATCTCCTGCAGCTCCTTGTTCTTCTGGAGGATCTGCTTGACCGTGGTGGCGACGCGGTAGTGGTCCTCGCCCAGGTAGCGGGGGTCCATGATGCGCGACGTCGAGGTCAGCGGGTCGATGGCCGGGTACAGACCCTTCGACGCGATCTCACGGGAGAGCTCGGTCGTCGCGTCGAGGTGCGCGAAGGTCGTGGCCGGAGCCGGGTCGGTGTAGTCGTCGGCCGGCACGTAGATCGCCTGCAGCGAGGTGATCGAGTGACCGCGCGTCGAGGTGATGCGCTCCTGCAGGAGGCCCATCTCGTCGGCGAGGTTCGGCTGGTAACCCACGGCGGAGGGCATGCGGCCCAGCAGCGTGGAGACCTCGGAACCGGCCTGCGTGAATCGGAAGATGTTGTCGATGAAGAGCAGCACGTCCTGCTTCTGCACGTCACGGAAGTACTCCGCCATCGTCAGAGCCGACAGGGCGACGCGCAGACGCGTCCCCGGCGGCTCGTCCATCTGGCCGAAGACGAGGGCGGTCTTGTCGAAGACACCCGCCTCCTCCATCTCGTGGATCAGGTCGTTGCCCTCACGGGTGCGCTCACCGACACCGGCGAACACCGACACGCCACCGTGGTCCTGCGCGACACGCTGGATCATCTCCTGGATGAGGACGGTCTTGCCGACACCGGCGCCACCGAACAGACCGATCTTCCCACCCTGCACGTACGGCGTGAGGAGGTCGATCGACTTGATGCCCGTCTCGAACATCGTGGTCTTCGACTCGAGCTGGTCGAAGTTCGGGGCCTTGCGGTGGATGGGCCAGCGCTCCGTGACCTCGATGGTCTCACCGGGCTCGCCGTTGAGGACCTCGCCGATCACGTTGAAGACCTTGCCCTTGGTGATGTCACCGACGGGGACCGAGATGGCCTCACCGGTGTCGCGCACCTCCTGACCGCGGACGATACCGTCGGTCGGCTTGAGGGCGATGGCGCGGACGAGGTCGTCGCCGAGGTGCTGTGCGACCTCGAGCGTGATCTCGGTGGACTCCTCGCCGATCGTGATCGTGGTCTTCAGCGCGTTGTAGATGTCGGGGATCGAGTCGTGCGGGAACTCGATGTCGACAACCGGACCGTTGACGCGGGCGACGCGCCCGACGACCGCGGTCGCCGGCTGCTCAGCCGTGGCAGTGGTGGTCATTTCTTCGTCTCTTTCCTGAGGGTCTGTCAGCTCGATGCGAGAGCGTCGGCGCCACCGACGATCTCGGCGATCTGCTGGGTGATCTCGGCCTGACGCGCGTTGTTGCGCAGGCGGGTGTAGTCGGTGATGAGCTTGTCGGCGTTGTCGCTGGCGGACTTCATCGCCTTCTGCGTGGCCGCCTGCTTGGCAGCGGACGACTGCAGGAGAGCGTTGAAGACCCGGCTCTGGATGTACACCGGCAGGATCGCGTCGAGCACCGTCTCAGCGTCGGGCTCGAACTCGTAGAGCGGATAGACGGCAGTGCCGGCCTCCGACTCGTCGGCCTCCGCGATCTCCAGCGGCAGCAGGCGCACGGACTCCGGCGACTGCGTCATCATGCTGACGAAGCGGTTGTACACGAGGTGGATCTCGTCGACGCCGCCGTCGTCACCGCCGCGGGAGAACGCGTCGAGCAGCGTCGACGAGATCTCCTCCGCGGTGTGGAACGACGGGGTGTCGGTGTCGCCCGTCCACTCCGCTGCTGCCTCGATGCGCCGGAACTGGAAGTAGCCGACGGCCTTGCGGCCCACGAGGTAGAACACCGGCTCCTTGCCCTGCTCGCGCAGCAGCTCCGCCACCTCGAGACCCTCACGGAGGATCTGCGAGTTGAAGGCACCGGCGAGACCGCGGTCCGACGAGAAGATCACGACCGCGGAGCGGCGGATCGTCTCGGGCTCACGGGTGAGCGGGTGGTCGACGTTCGAGTGCGTCGCGACGGCGGACACGGCCCTCGTCACGGCCCGCGCGAAGGGGGTGGACGCCTTGACGCGTGCCATCGCCTTCTGGATGCGCGAAGCCGCGATGAGTTCCATCGCCTTCGTGATCTTCTTGGTCGTCTGAGCAGAAGAGATCTTCTGCTTGTAGACCCTGAGTTGAGCGCCCATGAATCAGTACCTCACGCGATTACGCGCGACGACCCTTGACGATCTTCTCCTGGTTGACGTCGTCGGCCTCGGCCGCAGCGTACTCCTCGTGACCAGGGGCGCCGATGGCGTGACCCTTGCCGCCCTGGAACTCCAGGAGGAAGTTGTCGGTCTGCTTGTCGAGCTCGGCCACCGTGTCGTCGTCCAGCACGTTCGTCTCACGCAGCGTGTCGAGCACCTTCGTGTTGCGACGCAGGTAGTCGAGCAGCTCGCGCTCGAAGCGCAGCACGTCCTCGACCTCGATCGAGTCGAGCTTGCCGTTCGTGCCGGCCCAGATCGAGACGACCTGCTCCTCCACGGGGTACGGCGAGTACTGCGGCTGCTTGAGCAGCTCGGTCAGGCGGGCACCACGCGAGAGCTGACGACGCGAGGCAGCGTCGAGGTCCGACGCGAACATCGCGAACGCCTCGAGCGAGCGGTACTGCGCCAGCTCCAGCTTCAGCGTTCCGGAGACCTTCTTGATGGACTTGACCTGTGCGTCACCACCGACTCGCGAGACCGAGATACCCACGTCGACCGCCGGACGCTGGTTGGCGTTGAAGAGGTCGGACTGGAGGAAGATCTGGCCGTCGGTGATCGAGATCACGTTGGTCGGGATGTACGCCGAGACGTCGTTCGCCTTGGTCTCGATGATGGGCAGACCCGTCATCGAACCGGCGCCGAGCTCGTCGGACAGCTTCGCGCACCGCTCGAGCAGACGCGAGTGCAGGTAGAAGACGTCACCGGGGTACGCCTCGCGGCCCGGCGGGCGGCGGAGCAGCAGCGACACGGCACGGTAGGCCTCGGCCTGCTTCGACAGGTCGTCGAAGATGATCAGGACGTGCTTGCCGCCGTACATCCAGTGCTGGCCGATGGCCGAGCCGGTGTACGGAGCCAGGTACTTGAAGCCGGCGGGGTCGGACGCCGGAGCCGCCACGATCGTGGTGTACTCCAGGGCGCCGGCCTCCTCGAGCGCGCCCTTCACCGAAGCGATGGTCGAGCCCTTCTGGCCGATGGCGACGTAGATGCAGCGGACCTGCTTGTTGACGTCGCCCGACTCCCAGTTGGCCTTCTGGTTGATGATCGTGTCGATCGCGATGGCCGTCTTGCCGGTCTGGCGGTCACCGATGATCAGCTGACGCTGACCACGGCCGACAGGGATCATGGCGTCGATGGCCTTGATGCCGGTCTGCATCGGCTCGTGCACCGACTTGCGCTGCATGACGCCGGGAGCCTGGAGCTCCAGCTCGCGGACACCCTCGGTCGCGATCGCGCCGAGGCCGTCGATCGGGTTGCCGAGCGGGTCGACCACGCGGCCCAGGTAGCCGTCGCCGACGGGGACCGAGAGGACCTCGCCCGTGCGGGTGACTTCCTGACCGGCCTCGATACCGGTGAAGTCGCCCAGGACGACGACGCCGATCTCGTGCTCGTCGAGGTTCAGGGCCAGGCCCTTCGTGCCGTCCTCGAACGTCACGAGCTCGTTCGCCATCACACCGGGCAGGCCCTCGACGTGAGCGATGCCGTCGGCGGCGTCGATGACGGTGCCGACCTCGGTCGCCGCGGCCCCGGTGGGCTCGTAGGCGGCGGCGAAATCCTTCAGCGCGTCACGGATGACGTCGGGGCTGATCGATAGTTCTGCCATTGTCTTCCCTTTGTATCTGGGTGCGCGGTTCCCCGCGCGAAGTCGTGTTAGCCCGCGAGCTTCTGGCGAAGGTCGGCGAGTCGTGCGGAGATGCTGCCGTCGATGACGTCGTCGGCGATCTGCACGCGCAGACCTCCGACCACGGCGGGATCGATGACGACGTTGAGCGACACCTCGCCGTCGTAGCGACGCGAGAGCGCGTCACGCAGACGGGTGCGCTGAGCCTCGGAGAGGTCGGTCGCCGTGTGCACCGTCGCGACCACGAGGCCGCGCTGGTTCGAGACGATCCGGATCGCGCGGCTCAGCAGCTGACGCACCCGGCGCTCACGCGGACGACGCACCAGCGACGAGACGATGAGCGTGGTCGCGGCACCGGCGGAGGCGCCGGCCAGGAGGCGCTCCACGAGCTCCCCCTTCGCGTCGTCTCCCCCGAGGCGGCTGCCCAGGGCGAGCTCGAGCTCGGGGTTCGCGGCCACGACCCGGGAGAAGCCGAACAGCTGCCCCTCGATGTCGGCGCCGGACTCGGCGATCGCGGCGGACCGGATCGCGAGCTCCTCGATGCCGTCGACGAGCTGGTCGGCGTTCGACCAGCGTTCTGCGACGGCGGCACCCAGAACGGCCCGGGAGGCCTCGGAGAGTCCGCCGAAGACTGCGGCGACGACCTGCTGCCGTGCCGCAGCCGGAGCGGCGGGGTCGGCGAGCGCGCCGCTCAGCTGAGACGAATCGCCCACGGCACGCGCGGCGGCGAACAGCTCCCGCGCGGTGTCGAGGGTGATGTCCTTCGCTGCGGCAAGCGTCTGAGTGGATGCCGCGAGTGCCTGAGCGGTCGCGCTGCCCATTACTGAGCCGCCTTCTCGGATGCTTCGAGATCGGCGAGGAAGCGGTCGACCACGGCGGCCGCGCGAGCGTCGTCGGAGAGCGTCTCGCCGACCACGCCACCGGCGAGGTCGAGCGCGAGCGAGCCGACCTCGCTGCGCAGGGAGACGAGAGCCGTCTGGCGCTCGGCCTCGATCTGCGTGTGCGCGGTGGCGGTCAGACGTGCGGCCTCGCTGGCCGCGGTCTCCTTCGCCTCGGCGATGATCTTCTTGCCGTCCTCACGGGCGGCCTCGCGGATCTCGCCGGCCTCGGTGCGCGCCTCGGCGAGCTGGCGGGTGTACTCCTCGAGTGCCGCCTCCGCCTGCTTCTGCGCCTCATCGGCCTTCGCGATGTTGCCCTCGATGGCGGCGGACCGCTCGTCGAGCATCTTCGTCAGACGGGGAAGGGCGACCTTCCACACCACGACGAGGATGATGATGAACCAGAAGCCCGACCAGATGATGTCGTACCACGCGGGGATCAGCGGGTTGTTGGCCGCCTCACCCTCAGCCGCGAGGTTCGTGACAAGAGCGTTCAGCATCCTGTCTCCTTCAGAAGTCGGTGGGGATTACGCGGGGAAGGGGATGAATCCGACGGCGATGCCGACGAATGCAAGCGCCTCGGTGAAGGCGATACCGATCCACATGAGGACCTGCAGGCGACCGGCCAGCTCGGGCTGACGGGCGACGCCCTCGATGGTCTTGCCGACGACGATGCCCACGCCGATGGCCGGACCGATGGCTGCGAGGCCGTAGCCGACCGCCGCGAGGTTGCCGTTGACTTCAGCGAGAACCGTAGTTGCGTCCACGGGTTTTTCCTTTCGTTGGGTGGGAGGGCTGTTGCCCGCCCGCTCAGTGCTCTTCTGCGACCGCGAGCTGGATGTAGACCGCGGTGAGGACGGTGAAGACGTATGCCTGCAGGACGGCCACCAGGATCTCGAAGAGAGTGAAGGCGCCACCGAAGGCGAGGGTTCCGATACCGAGGGCTGCCCAGCCGCCGCCCGCGGTGAAGAAGAAGAACTGGGTCGCTGCGAAGCAGAGGACCAGGATCATGTGACCGACGACCAGGTTCATCAGCAGTCGCAGGGTGAGGGTCACCGGGCGGATGATGAACGTCGAGATGAGCTCGATCGGCGTGACGATGAAGTAGACGGGCCACGGCACACCGGACGGGAAGAGCGCGTTCTTGAAGAAGTTCTTCGGGCTCTTCTTGATGCCGGCGTAGATGAAGGTGACGTAGCTGACCACCGCGAGCGTCAGCGGCACCGCGATGATCGCCGTGCCCGGCATGTTCAGGAACGGGATGATGCCCGTGATGTTCATGAACAGCACCATGAAGAAGATCGTGGTGAGGATCGGCAGGAAGCGATCGCCGTCCTTGCGCCCGAGCAGGTCGTGCGCGATGCCGCCGCGGACGAAGCCGAGGCCCATCTCGACCAGGCTCTGGAAGCGCCCGGGGACGACCTTCATGCGGCGCGTGCCCAGCCAGAGGATCAGGACCACGGCGATCACGGAGAGCAGCTGGATCAGGTGGATCCGGTTCACCGGGATGGGACCGACGTGGAAGAGGATCTCCGGGAAGAACTCATCGATCGAAGGGCCGTGGAACTCGCCATCGGAGGACGCGAGTCGGGGGGTCAGGGTCGCAGCAAGATTAAACAGCGCGGGCTCCAGCTTCGGGGCACCGGTCAGAACCGGGGCGACGATGGTCGGTGTGCTACACAGCGCAAGCGCTCGCGGGCGAGCGGCGGGCACTCCTCAACACTATCAGAATCCAAGGGTGCCCTAAGACCGCGGGGCGCCGTCCCCCGCGCCGTCGAGCGGTCCGTTCGCGGCACCGGGTGCGCGGTCCTCCGGCACCTCGGTCGGCAGGGTCGTGTCGCTCACGTTCGGCAGGCGCATCTGCGTCAGCACCACCACGTCGATCACGAGGGACATGATCACGCCGGCCACGATCGACAGGAAGAACACCATCGGGTCGAGCCACGGCTGCCCCGCGAGCAGGATCATCACGACGACGAACACCCCGAGCTTGAGCAGCCAGCCGCCCAGCACGATCGCGAAGAACAGCTGCACGTACAGCGGGTCCCCGTACCAGCGGTTCGCGATCAGGATGCTGATGCCCGTGATGGCGAGGAACAGCGCCGCGAGGAGCACGCCGAGCAGTCCGCTGACCAGGCCCTCCCCCTGCGAGACGGCGAAGCCCACGCCGCCGGCGACCAGGGCCAGCACGGCGGTCGCCACCGCGGACCAGATCAGTGTGCGGCGGAGGATCGGGGTGCTGGAAACGGGACTCGGGCTCATCGGGGCTCCACGGGGGTCGGGTCGGGTTCAGCGGCCGCGGGGCTCTTGCGGCGGCGGGAGGGGCTCAGGGTGATGACGAGGCAGGCCGCGATGCCGACGACACCGAAGCCGACGCCCGGCAGGTACTGGCCGGGCCAGTCCTCTCGGGCGCCCACGTACATCAGGAGCACCGCGAGCGAGATCACGGCGGTCCACGCGTAGAAGATCAGGACGGCGTCGCGGTCGCGGTGGCCGAGGTCGAGCATCCGATGGTGCAGGTGCTTGCGATCGGGCGAGAACGGCGAGCGGCCGGCGCTCATCCGCCGCAGCACCGCCAGGCCGAAGTCGAGCAGCGGCAGCAGCACGACCAGCAGCGGCAGCAGGATCGGCAGGAAGGCACCCACCAGCTGCGAACGGCCGAGGCGGTCGGGCTCCAGCGCGGACGGATCCATCTGGCCCGTGATCGCGATCGCCGAGGTCGCCATCAGCAGCCCGAGCACGAGCGCGCCCGAGTCGCCCATGAAGAGCTTGGCCGGACTCCAGTTCAACGGCAGGAAGCCGAGGCAGGCCCCGATCAGCACAGCCGCCAGGAACGTGGAGAGGTTGAAGTAGCTGGACGCCCCGGAGTCGCGCGTGAAGATGTACGAGTACGCGAAGAACACGCCGTTCGAGATGAGGCAGACCCCCGCGACCAGCCCGTCGAGCCCGTCGATGAAGTTGACCGCGTTCATCACGATGACGATCGCGAACATCGTGATGGTGATGCTGAGCCAGCTGGAGACGACGATGAGGTCGCCGAACGGCAGCGACAGGATCTGCAGCCCGCCGCCGACCGTGATGATCCCCGCGGCGAGGAACTGCGCGCCGAGCTTGATCATCCAGTCCAGGTCCCACAGGTCGTCCACCACGCCGATGACGGCGATCAGCAGCGATGCGGCGAGGATCGCCCACATGGTCTGCGGCGGTGTCCAGATGCTCTGGAAGAACGGGTTGGCCGCAGACACAGCGAACGCTGCCACGATGCCGAGGAAGATCGCCACGCCTCCGAGCCGAGGGGTGGGCGTGGTGTGCACGTCGCGCTCCCGGATCCCCGGGTACAGCTTGTAGCGGAGGCTCAGCCGCCACACCGCCCACGTCAGCACGAAGGTGATCGCGGCGGTGACGATGATCGTGAAGAGATACTGCTTCACGAATCTCCGTCCTGCTGCCCCGGATCGGGCTCCGGCTCGAGAAGGTCGCCCAGGACCTCGTGCAGCTGCTCCCGCGTGATCACGCCGTGGCGGAGGATGCGCACCACACCCTTCTCCTCCCCCGGACCCCGGCGCACCAGCGACGTCGCGTCGACGATCGTGGAGGCGATGCCGTTCGCGCTCAGGCCGTCCGCGAGGTACACCGCGACGCTGTCGCCGAGCATCTTCTCGGCGTCGAGCGCGGAGATCGCCGCGTCCCGCCCCGTGAGGTTCGCGCTGGAGACCGCGAGCGGGCCCGTCTCGGCGAGCAGCTCGAGGGCCACGCGACCCTCGGGCATGCGCACGGCGACGGTGCCCCTGGTCTCCCCCAGGTCCCACACCAGCGAGGGCTGGGCCGGCAGCACGATCGTGAGGCCGCCCGGCCAGAACGCCTCGACGAGCCGCTCGACAGGCTCGGGGACCGACTCCGCCAGGGCCGTCAGCGTCTCGGGGCTGCCGATCAGCACGGGCGGCGGCTGGTCGCGGCCTCGGCCCTTCGCGTCGAGCAGACGCTGCACGGCGACGGGCGAGAACGCGTCCGCGGCCACGCCGTACACGGTGTCGGTGGGGATGACGATGAGATCGCCGCGGCCGATGGCCTGGCGCGCATGGCGCATGCCGGCGAGCAGCTGCGCCTCATCACGGCAGTCGAAGATGGTGGACATGACGGTTCGATTCTATGCGGGGCCGGTGCGGGAGTCGCTCTGAGCGGCCTGATCAGGGCCGGATCGCGGTGGTCGCGCGATCGCGGAGGGTGAGGTCGCGGTGCGTGGCCGCCGCCCGCCACCCGTCAGCCGTCAGCAGCTCTCTGATCGCGGCACCCTGCAGTTCGCCGTGCTCGATCACCAGCACCCCGCCGGGGCGGAGCAGACGGAGCGCGCGGGAGCTGAGCACGCGGACGACATCGAGCCCGTCCGCACCCCCGTACAGCGCGAGGGCCGGATCGAACAGACGCACCTCGGGGTCGCGCGGGACCGCCGCGTCCGGCACGTACGGCGGGTTGGAGATCACGACGGACGCGGAGCCGTCGAGCTCCGGGAACGCGTCGGCGAGATCCGACAGCACCAGCGTGAGGTTCTCGACGCCCGCGACGTTGCGCTGCGCCCACGCGTGCGCGTCGTCCGACAGCTCCGCCGCGAACACCCGGGCATGCGGCACCTCTGTCGCCATGGCCAGCGCGATCGCTCCGCTGCCGGTGCCCAGGTCGACGCCGATGGGGGCGGGCTCTCCCGAGTTCAGCAGCGCATCGATCGCGAACTGGACCACGGTCTCGGTCTCGGGCCGGGGAACGAACACCCCGGGGCCGACCGCGAGCTCGAGGTGCCGGAAGGGCGCCGTGCCCGTGATGTGCTGCAGCGGCTCGCGCGCCTCGCGCCGCGCCACGAGGGCCTCGAGTGCGTGCTGCTGCGCCTCGTCGACCGCGTCGCCGCGCACGATGGCCGCCTGCACCTCGCCCCGGCGCCGGTCGAGCACGTGGCCAGCCAGCAGCTCCGCGTCGACGAGGGGGTCCGGCACACCGGCATCGGCGAGGCGCTGCGCCGCGGCGCGCACGGCAGCGGCGAGGGAGGAGTCGGGCATGCATTCCAGCGTAGAGTGCACCGCCGTCACATTGCCCGCGCACACAGGGCCCTCGCCTAGGCTGGTGCGGCAGCGAACCCGCGAAGGAAGGCGATACCCATGCCCGGCATCCACCCCGACATCACGACCGCCTTCGGCGACACCCCGCTCGTCCGACTGAACAGGGTGACCGAAGGCCTCGGCGCGACCGTGCTCGCGAAGCTCGAGTTCTACAACCCCGCGTCCAGCGTGAAGGACCGGATCGGGATCGCCATGATCAACGCGGCAGAGGCCTCCGGCGAGCTCAAGCCCGGCGGCACGATCGTCGAGTCCACCAGCGGCAACACGGGCATCGCGCTCGCAATGATCGGCGCCGCGCGCGGCTACCGGGTGATCCTCACCATGCCCGCGTCGATGTCGAAGGAGCGTCGTCTGCTGCTCAAGGCGTTCGGCGCCAAGATCGTGCTCACCGACCCCACTCTCGGCATGAAGGGGGCCATCGCGGAGGTCGAGCGCATCGTCGAGGAGACGCCCGGTGCGATCTGGATCCGTCAGTTCGAGAACGCCGCCAACCCGCAGATCCATCGCGAGACCACCGCCCAGGAGATCCTCCGCGACACCGACGGCGCCGTGGACATCTTCATCGCGGGCGTCGGCACCGGCGGCACCGTGACCGGCACCGGCCAGGCACTCAAGGCCGCGAAGCCCGGCGTGCAGGTGATCGCCGTCGAGCCGAAGGACTCCCCCGTGCTGACCGAGGGCCACCCCGGCCCGCACAAGATCCAGGGCATCGGCCCGAACTTCGTGCCCGCCGTGCTCGACCGCGACGTGCTCGACGAGGTCATCACGGCGGAGTTCGACGAGTCGCTGCGCGTGGCCAGGGAACTCGCCGCCAAGGAGGGCCTGCTCGTCGGCATGTCCTCGGGCGCCGCGGTCGCCGCCGCCCTGACCGTGGCCGCACGGCCGGAGAACGCCGGCAAGACGATCGTCGTGATCATCCCGGACACCGGGGAGCGCTACCTCTCCACCGCGCTGTTCGAGGACCTCCGCGAAGACTGAGGCCGTCGATGGGCATGATCGGGCGCATGCGCGAGGACATCGCCGCTGCGCGCCTCCGCGACCCCGCCGCCCGCACCGGGCTGGAGGTGGCGCTGCTCTACCCCGGACTGCACGCCGTGTGGGCGCACCGGGTCTCCCATGCCCTGTGGCGTCGGCGGCTGCGGCTGCTCGCCAGGACCACCTCGCAGCTGTCGCGCTGGCTGACCGGGATCGAGATCCATCCCGGCGCGCGCATCGGTCGCCGCTTCTTCATCGATCACGGCATGGGCGTGGTGATCGGTGAGACCGCGGAGATCGGCGACGACGTGCTGATGTACCACGGCGTCACGCTCGGCGGCCGCACCAGGGACGTCGGCAAGCGGCACCCCACCCTCGGCCACGGCGTCGCGGTCGGGGCAGGGGCGAAGATCCTCGGTCCGATCACGGTCGGCGACCGCTGCGTGGTCGGCGCCAACGCCGTCGTCACGAAGGACGCGCCGGCCGACAGCGTCCTGGTCGGCGTGCCGGCGAAGCCGCGTCAGCGCCTTGCGGGCGAGGACACCAGGGCGCTACTCACCGCCCCGGACTACTCGATCTGACGGTCGTGGCGCCGCGCACGGCCGCCGCCGCGCGCCTCGACCCGCCGCCGCAGGAAGATCAGCGGCAGCAGGACGCTGCCGAGCGCCGTGATGAGCCAGACGATCACCGATCCGAGCAGCCACCCGGTCAGGTCGGTGATGCGCAGACCGCCGATGGGCAGCAGCACGACCACCATGAGCGCGATCAGCGTCGAGAAGATGCCGATCCCGCCCATCAGCACCGGGGCATAACGGTCGGCGAGACGGCTCACCCACGGTGACAGCACGCTCTGCAGCACGGCGAACACGACGATGCACACGACGAAGCCCCACCATTGGTCCCACTGGATCTGGAAGCCGTCGAGCAGCAGATCCGCCGCGACGAGGCCGAGTCCGGCCGACACGAGGTACATGAGACCGCGGTACAGGAGGGTGAGCACGGCCCGAGCCTAGCGCCACCGATATGCCGGCGTCAGGAGTCCGAGCCCACCGCGGCGAGCCGTGCCTCCTCGTCGGCGGCGATCGCGCTCTCGATGATCGGGTCGAGCGCCCCGTCCATCACCTGGTCGAGGTTGTACGCCTTGAAGCCGGTGCGGTGGTCGGCGATCCGGTTCTCCGGGAAGTTGTACGTGCGGATGCGCTCCGAGCGGTCCATGCCGCGGATCTGCGAGCGGCGCGCATCGGAGGCCGCCGCGTCCAGCTCCTCCTGCTGCTTGGCGAGCAGCCGCGCCCGGAGCACACGCATGGCGGCCTCGCGGTTCTGCAGCTGCGACTTCTCGTTCTGCATCGAGACCACGATGCCGGTCGGCACGTGCGTGATGCGCACGGCGGAGTCCGTGGTGTTCACGGACTGCCCGCCGGGGCCCGACGAGCGGAACACGTCGATCTTCAGATCGTTCTGGTCGATCTGGATCTCCTCGGGCTCGTCCACCTCGGGGAACACCAGCACGCCCGTGGTCGAGGTGTGGATGCGCCCCTGGGACTCGGTCGCGGGCACCCGCTGCACGCGGTGCACGCCGCCCTCGTACTTCAGATGCGCCCAGACGCCCTGAGCGGGATCGGACGAGGAGCCCTTGATCGCGACCTGCACGTCCTTGTAGCCGCCCAGATCGGACTCGTTGCGCTCCAGCAGCTCGGTCTTCCAGCCCTTCGACGCCGCATACTGCACGTACATGCGGAGCAGGTCGGCGGCGAACAGCGCGGACTCGGCGCCGCCCTCCCCGGCCTTGATCTCCATGATCACGTCGCGCGCGTCATCGGGGTCGCGCGGGATGAGCAGTCGCCGCAGCTTCTCCTGGGCGGCCTGCACGCCCTCCTCGAGCGCGGGGACCTCGGCGGCGAACGCCTCGTCCTCGCGGGCGAGCTCGCGCGCCGCCTCCAGATCGTCGACCGCCGCCGTCCACGCCTCGTGCGCCGCGACGATGCGCGACAGCTCCGCGTAGCGGCGGTTGACGCGCTTCGCCCGCGCGGCGTCGGCGTGCACCGCCGGGTCGGAGAGCTCCTCCTGCACCCGGCGATGCTCGTCGATCAGAGTCTGGACGGACTCGAACACGTCGCGTCTCAGCGGATGTTGTTGTCGTGCCCGTGCGCACCCGAGGGCAGCGTGGGGATCGACTTCTGCATCTGGACGAGGAACTCGACGTTCGAGTGGGTCTCCTTGAGCTTGCCGAGCACGACCTCGAGCGCCTGCTGCTGGTCGAGACCCGCCAGGGCGCGACGCAGCTTCCAGGTGATCTTGACCTCGTCGGCGGACAGCAGCATCTCCTCGCGGCGGGTGCTCGACGCGTTCACGTCGACGGCCGGGAAGATGCGCTTGTCGGCGAGAGCACGGGACAGGCGCAGCTCGCTGTTGCCGGTGCCCTTGAACTCCTCGAAGATGACCTCGTCCATCTTGGACCCGGTCTCGACCAGCGCCGTGGCGAGGATCGTCAGCGAGCCGCCGTTCTCGATGTTGCGGGCGGCGCCGAAGAACCGCTTCGGCGGGTACAGCGCCGACGCGTCGACCCCGCCCGTCAGCACGCGGCCGGACGCCGGAGCAGCCAGGTTGTACGCGCGGCCGAGACGGGTGATCGAGTCGAGCAGCACGACCACGTCGCGGCCCAGCTCCACTAGGCGCTTGGCGCGCTCGATCGCGAGCTCCGCGACCGTGGTGTGGTCCTCGGCAGGGCGGTCGAAGGTGGAGGCGATGACCTCGCCCTTCACCGTGCGCTCCATGTCGGTGACCTCTTCGGGGCGCTCGTCGACGAGCACGACCATGAGGTGCACCTCGGGGTTGTTCTGCGCGATCGCGTTCGCGATCTGCTGCAGCACGATCGTCTTGCCGGCCTTGGGCGGCGCGACGATCAGGCCGCGCTGGCCCTTGCCGATGGGTGCGACCAGGTCGATGATGCGCTGCGTCAGCTTCTCGGGCGCGGTCTCGAGGCGCAGACGCTCCTGCGGGTACAGCGGCGTCAGCTTGCCGAACTCGACGCGGGTGGCGGCGTCGTCGACCGACAGGCCGTTGATCGAGTCGACCTTGACCAGCGCGTTGTACTTCTGACGGCCCTGCTGCTCGCCCTCACGCGGCTGCTTGATCGAGCCGACCACGGCGTCGCCCTTGCGCAGGTTGTACTTCTTGACCTGGCCGAGCGAGACATAGACGTCGCTCGGACCGGCGAGGTAGCCGGTCGTGCGCACGAACGCGTAGTTGTCGAGCACGTCGAGGATGCCCGCGATCGGGATCAGGACGTCGTCCTCGCCGATCTCGGTCTCGAACTCGTCGACGGGCGCGCCGCCGCGGCGCTTGTTGCGCTGACGGTTGCGGCCGTTGCCGTTGGCCTGATCGTCGTCGGAGGCGGCGGGCTGCTGCTCCTGGCCGCCGCCCTGGCCGCGCCCGCGATTGCGGTTGCGGCTGCGGCTGCGGCCGCGACCGCCCTGCTCCTCGCCGCCCTCGGAGGAATCGGACGAGGAGTCCTTGCCCTGGGCGTCCTGACCGGAGTCGTCGCCGCCCTCCGTGGCGTCGCTCTGCGCAGGGGCGTCGTTCTTCGCACCGTTCTTCGCGCGGGCGTTGCGGGGGCGGGCCGCCTTCGCGTCCTCACCCTGAGCCTCGGCGGCTCCGCTGTTCTCGGTCGCGGAATCCGCGGAGCCCGTGCCCTGCTCGGCAGCGGGTGCCTCCGCATCCGCCTTCTTCGTGCCGCGACGCCCGCGCCCCGACTTCGGAGCCTCGGCGGCGGGGGTCTCGGCAGCGGCAGGAGCCTCGGCGGCCGGGGCAGCCTCGGCCGCGGTGGCCGTCTCGGCCGCAGGCGACTCGGCATCGGCCTTCTTCGCCCGCGTGCGGCGCGGGGCCTTCGCCTTGGGCGCCGCCTCTGCGGGCTCCGCGGCCTCGGCGGGTGCGGCAGAGGACTCCTCCGCCGCCTTCGTCGCCTTCGCGGCGGCGGTGGCCGTGGTGGCCCTGCGCGGTGCGCGCTTCCGTGCCGGCGCGGACTCCGCGGCCTGCTCGGCGGCGGGCGCGTCCGTGGACGGAGCAGCCTGATCGTTCTGGGTCTCGGAGAGGTTCTCCACGAGTACTCCCTTATAGGTCATGGGAAAATGAGCGTGAACGCGCACAACGGGTGCTGCGCACGATCGCACGGGCTGACGCTCGGCGTCAGCCTGCCTCGGCACTTGTGCCTCAGGGGTTTGCGTGCGGTTCTTGCAAGAGGTGCAATGGGGCCAGATTCACGAATCTACGTGGAGCCCTCCGCTCGATCCCCCACTGTACCACCACGAACGTCGACGGCGAGCAGGAGCGCTTCCCACGGGGTGTCGGACACCCGGTTGGCCACCTCCACCGCATCCTGACGGCTCCCCGGCCCGTCCGCCAGCACGAGCACGCTCGGCCCCGCGCCGGACACGACGGCCGCGAAGCCCGCGGCCCGCAGAGCCTGCACCAGACGCTGCGTCTCCGGCATGGCCTGCGCCCGGTAGTCCTGGTGCAGCCGGTCGGCCGTGGCATCGAGCAGCAGCTCGGGGCTCTGCATGAGCGCCGCGATCAGCAGCGCCGAGCGGGACACGTTGAAGACCGCATCGGCCGTGGAGACCTGCGGCGGCTGCAGCGACCGCGCCTGCGAGGTCGACATCGTGTACGGGGGCACGAGTACGAGCGGCGAGACGCCGCGGTGCACCAGCAGTTTCTTGTGCTGCGGCCCGCGCTCGCCCATCCAGGCGATCGTGAGTCCGCCGAAGAGCGCGGGGGCGACGTTGTCCGGATGGCCCTCGATCTCCGTCGCGAGACGCAGCAGGTCCGCGTCCGACAGGTCGAGATCGCCCTCCAGCAGTCCCTTCGCGGCCAGGACGCCCGCGGCGACGGCCGCCCCGGAGGAACCGAGGCCGCGGCCGTGCGGCACGCCGTTGTGCGCCACGATGCGCAGGCCCGGCATGGTGCGCCCGGCATCGGCGAACACGTACCGGATGGTGCGCACGATCAGGTTCGAGTCGTCGCGGGGGATGTCCTCCGCGCCGGAACCGGAGACCGCGATCTCCAGCTGACCCTCGGGCAGCGCGGTGACCTCGAGCCGGTCGTAGATGCTGAGCGCGAGGCCGAGCGTGTCGAAGCCGGGGCCCAGATTGGCGCTCGTCGCGGGCACCGTGACCTCGACCGTGCGACCGATGAGTTCGCGGGTCGCGGCCGGAGCCTGCTCCTCGGATGCCGGAGCGGTCACGGTGGTCACTCGCCTTCCACCCGCAGCACGGACACGACCTTGGCGACCACGTCGCTGTCGGCGAGGACGTCGACCGTGTCGCTCAGGGCCTGCTCGGTGGCACGGTGCGTGCCGATCACGAGACGTGCGGTCGGCTCGTCCTCGCCCTCCACGGTCTGCACGACGGTGGCGACCGAGACGCCGCCGTCGCTCAGGATGCCGGCGACCGTGGCGAGCACGCCCGGCGCATCGGAGACCTCGAGCGTGATCTGGTAGCGGGTGGTGACATGCCCGATCGGGACGACCGGCAGGTTCGCCCTGGTGGACTCGCCGACGCCGACGCCGCCCGCGATGTGGCGACGCGCCGCGGACACCACGTCGCCGAGCACGGCGGAGGCGGTCTGCACGCCGCCGGCGCCCGCGCCGTAGAACATCAGCGAGCCCGCGGCCTCGGCCTCCACGAAGACGGCGTTGTTGGCGCCGTGGACGGAGGCGAGCGGGTGGGAGGCGGGTACCAGGGCGGGATACACGCGCACCGAGATGGACTCGGCGCCGTTCGCCTCGATGCGCTCGCACACCGCGAGCAGCTTGATCACGAAGCCGGCCGCGCGGGCCTCCTCGATCATCGACGCGGTGATGGCCGTGATGCCCTCGCGGTACACCGCCTCCAGCGGAACGGCGGTGTGGAACGCGAGGCTCGCGAGGATCGCGGCCTTCTGCGCCGCGTCGTAGCCCTCCACGTCGGCCGTCGGGTCTGCTTCCGCGTACCCGAGGCGCTGTGCGTCCGCCAGCACATCGGCGAAGTCCGCGCCCTCGGTCTCCATCCGGTCGAGGATGTAGTTCGTGGTGCCGTTGACGATGCCCATGATGCGCACGACCCGGTCGCCGGCGAGCGAATCGCGCAGCGGGCGGATGATCGGGATCGCACCCGCCGCCGCGGCCTCGTAGTACACGGACGCGCCGACGCGGTCGGCCGCCTCGAACAGCTCGGGGCCGTGCGTCGCGAGCAGGGCCTTGTTGGCCGTCACCACATCCGCCCCGGAGCCGATGGCCTGGAGGATGCTCGTGCGCGCCGGCTCGATGCCCCCGATGAGCTCGATCACGATGTCGGAGCCGAGGATGAGCGACTCCGCATCGGTGGTGAAGAGCTCCTTCGGCAGCTCGACGTCGCGCGGCGCGTCGACGTCCCGCACCGCGATGCCCGCGAGCTCCAGGGCGGCTCCGGCGCGGTCGGCGAGCTCGTCGCCGTGCCGCAGCAGCAGCGCCGCGACCTGGGAGCCGACGGCTCCGGCGCCCAGCAGCGCCACGCGAAGTCGTCGGTAGTCAGTCATGGGTGCTCCTTCGGGGGTGGATCATCGGTCTCCCTCGGGGGCATGCGCCCCGTCGATGCCCGCGTCGCGGGCCAGCAGGTCGTCCACGGTCTCGCCGCGGACGATGACGTGCGAGCGTCCGTCCCGCACCGCCACGATCGGCGGCCGCGGGACGTGGTTGTAGTTGCTCGACAGCGACGCGCAGTAGGCGCCGGTCGCCGGCACGGCCAGCAGGTCGCCGGGCACGAGGTCGGCCGGGAGGTACTCGTGGTCGACGACGATGTCGCCGGACTCGCAGTGCTTGCCGACGACGCGGCTGAGCTGCGGCGCCCCGGTGCCCTCCCGCGAGGCCAGACGCGCGGAGTAGCTGGCTCCGTAGAGCGCGGTGCGGGCGTTGTCGCTCATGCCGCCGTCGACGCTCAGATAGCGCCGCGTGGCCCCCGACTCGATCGTGACGTCCTTCGTGGTGCCCACCTCGTAGAGCGTGACGCCGGCCGTGCCGACGATCGCCCGACCGGGCTCGAACGAGAGCGCGGGCACCGGGATGCCCCGTGCTGCACAGCCCTCGGCCACCGCGGCGACGATCGCGCCGGCGAGCTCGTCGATCGGCGTGGGGTCGTCCACGCGGGTGTAGGCGATGCCGAAGCCGCCGCCCAGGTTCAGCTGCGGGACCGGTCCCCCGTCGAGCAGCGCGGCGTGCAGTTCCAGCACCCGCGCGGCGGATTCGCGGAACCCGGCGACGCCGAAGATCTGCGAGCCGATGTGACAGTGCAGCCCGGCGAACTCCAGCCCAGGGATCTCGCGGATGCGGGCGACGGCCTCCGCGGCCTCCGGCAGCGGGAAGCCGAACTTCTGATCCTCGTGAGCGGTCGCCAGGAAGTCGTGGGTCTCGGCGTGGACGCCGCTGATGACGCGGACCATGACCCGCTGCACCGCGTCCGTGCGTGCGGTGATCGCGGCGAGCCGCTCGATCTCGATGGCGCTGTCGACCACGATCGTGCCGATGCCGAGCTCGACGGCGCGCTCCAGCTCGGCGACGGACTTGTTGTTGCCGTGGAAGCCCAGCGACGCCGGCGCGACGCCCGCCGCCAGCGCCACCGCGAGCTCTCCGCCCGTGCACACATCGATCCGCAGGCCCTCGTCGACCACCCAGCGGGCGACCGTCGTGCTCAGGAACGCCTTGCCCGCGTAGTACACCTGGGCCGTGGTGCCGTGTGCGGACGCGGCACTGTCGAACGCGACGCGGAAGGCACGGGCGCGCGTGCGCACCTCGTCCTCATCGAGCACGAGCACGGGGGTGCCGTAGGTGCGCGCCAGCTCAGCGGCGCTCACCCCGGCGAGCACGAGCGCGCCGTCGGCGTCGCGCGTGGCGGAGGCCGGCCAGACGCCGCTCGCAAGGTCGTTCGGGTCGTCGGGGACCAGGAGCCATTCCGGGGCGAGCGAGTCGGCAGGAGCGAGCACGGGGCACCAATCGTGGGTCGGATCTCGGGCGGAGGGGGCGCACATCGAGTTGCCCCCGATTCTAGGGCAACGCCCACGTCGCCCTGCGCACGGTGACGACCCGCGTCAACCCCCTGGGGACGGCCGCGACGGCCCTTCTAAGGTGGGGTCGTGACAGACACCGACACCCGAGACAGCCAGACCTCCTCCGACGCGCCGTCGCGTCCCGGCCTCGTCGCGCGCATCACCGGTCCGGTCATCGCGTGGGCGCTCGCGCGGCGCCCCGTTCGCGCCGCCCTGCTCTACTCGGAGCGACGCGGCCCGATGCTCGCCGACAGCGTGACATATCGTGCGCTGTTCAGTGTGTTCGCTGGTGTGCTCCTCGGCTTCTCGATCGCGGCGCTCTGGCTCTCCGGCAACCCGGACGCGTGGCGCGCCATCATCGATGCCGTGCAGTCGGCCGTCCCCGGGCTGATCGGCGAGGACGGCGTGATCGACACGAAGGATCTGCGCTCGCCCGCCTCCTTCTCGATCGCCGGGATCATCTCCCTCGTGGCGCTGATCGGCTCCGCACTCGGCGCGATCGGCTCGCTGCGCACGGCCATCCGCGTCATCGCCGGCACCGTGCAGGACGACATCCTCTTCATCTGGGTGATGGTGCGCAATCTGCTGCTGGGCCTCGGCATCGGCGTCGCGTTCGTGCTCGCGGCCGGCCTCACGTTCGTCGGTCAGCTCGGTGCGACGTGGATCGCCGATCTGCTGGAACTCCCGTCCGACTCGCCGCTGGTCGCCTGGACCGTGCGCCTGCTGTCGCTGCTGGTGGTGTTCGCCCTGGATGCCGGGCTGATCATCGGCGCGTTCCTGCTGCTGTCCGGCGTGCGCCCTGCGGCCCGCTCGCTGTGGACGGGCGCCCTGCTGGGGGCGTTCGGCCTCATCGTGCTGCAGCAGCTGTCCGGGCTGTTCGTGGGCGGGGCCACCAGCAACCCGCTGCTGGCGTCGTTCGCCTCGCTGCTGGCGCTGTTGATCTGGCTGAACCTGTCGACGCAGGTGATCCTCGTGGCGTGCGCCTACATCGTCACGGCCGAGGAGGAGCGCACGGATCGGCTGCACGAGCGCTTCGGCGCCAGGACGTTCGTACAGCGTCGCCTGCAGCGCGCCGAGGTGGACGTGCGCATCGCCACGGCCGAGCTGCGGGAGGCGCAGCGGGCCGCGGCCGAGGAGGCGCACCCGAGCTGAGCGGGACAGTCCCCGTTGTGACCAGAAGTGCTAGATTGGTCACAACGAGAGGACGGGCATGACTCCGCGACGCACCCGCATCACCCTTCCCGGCGCCGAAGTGTCTGTCTGCGAATGGGCGCCCGCCGACGAGAGCGGCCTCCCCCTGCTGCTCCTGCACGGAGGAGGAGCGGACAGTGCCGCCCTCTCCTGGGGCGGCATCGCGCCCGAGCTCGCCGCCGCAGGCCACCGGGTGATCGCGCCCGATCACCCCGGGTTCGGCGAGAGTCCCCGCGCGGACTGGCCCGTCACCCAGGAGCGGCTCGTGCAGTACGTCGGCGACCTCGTCGACGCGCTCGCCCTGCGCGACTACGCGGTCGCCGGGCTGTCCCTCGGGGGCGGCATGACGCTCGGGCACCTGCTCGCTCGCCCCGGCGAGGCCAGAGCGGCCGCCCTTCTCGGCTGCTATGGCCTCATGCCGCGGCTCGCCGACGGCCCCACCGCCGCACTCACCCAGCTCAGCACGTTCCTGCTGCTGCGCACCGGACTGCTCGCCGCGATGACCCGCTCGTACGCGCGCAACCCCGCCGCGATGGAGCGCGGTCTCCGCGACCTCGTGCGCTCCCCCGAGGCCCGCACCCCCGAGCTCGTCCGGGCGGTGCTCGCCGAGGCGGCCGACGGCCGCGGCCTGACGACCTTCGGCGAATGGCAGCGCGACCAGGTGGGGTGGAACGGCCTTCGCACCGTCTACACCGACCGGCTCGCCGAGATCGACACCCCTGTCCTCCTGGTGCACGGCGACCGCGACTCCGGAGTGCCCCTCGCTCGCGTCGAGACCGCCGCGCGACTGCTCCCGCATGCACGGCTCGTCGTGGCCCCCGACGCCGGCCACTGGGTGCAGCGCGACCGCCCGGACGTCGTGCTGCCCGCGCTGCTCCAGCACCTCGCGGAGAACGCGCATGCCTAGGCCGCTCGTCCCCCACCGCCGCGACCGCATCCTCGACGCCGCCGAGCTTCTCGTCCTCGCGCAGGGCTTCGACGCCATGAGCATCGCCGCGGTGGCGGAGGGCGCCGGCATCGGCAAGGGCGCCGTGTACCTGGAGTTCTCCGCCAAGCGCGACATCCTCGACGCCCTGCTGCAGCGCGGCAACGCCCGGATCGCCCAGCGCGTCGAGCAGGAGCTCGGGGCGCATCCGTCGCTGAGCGCCGCCTACCGGGAGACCGCGCGCGCCCTGCTCGACGATCCGCTGATGACGGCGGCGTTCCTGGACGACCGCGGGATCCTCGGCGCGCATGTCGCCGCAGAGCCCCACGCCCGCTACCGCGAACGGCACGAGGGCGTCATCGCCTGGATCCGCACTCTGCAGCAGCACCACCGCGTCGTCCCCGACGTGGAGCCGGAGGAGCTGGCGCTCGCACTCTCCAGCGCCACGATCGGCCTGCTCTCCGCCGCCCGGCTGCTCGGTCCCCTCGACCGCGAGCGGCTGGAGGGCGCCATCGACACCATCGGCCGCATGGCCGCCGCGTTCGAAAGGGACTGACATGCACCACGAGACCTTCGGGCCCGCCGGCTCACGGCCGCTGCTGCTGCTGCACGGCGGCGGGGTGGCCGGCTGGATGTGGGACCCGGTGCGTGCGCACCTGGACGACGGCCGCCGCCTGCTCGTGCCCGACCTCCCTGGTCACGGGCGCAGCGCCGCCGAGCCGTACACGTCTCACGCGGAGACCGTCGCGGCGCTGGCCGTGCTGCTGGAGCGCGAGGGCGAACGGGCCCTCGTCGTCGGCTTCTCGCTGGGCGCCCAGCTCGCGGTGCAGCTCGCCGCGCAGCGCCCCGATCTGGTCGCGGACGCCGTCGTGATCAGCGCTCAGGCGGTGCCGCTGCGCGCCGTCGGGCCGACGCTGGCATTGCTGCGCGCGACGGCGGGGCTCGCGCGGAACGAGCGGTTCGCCCGCCTGCAGGCGCGCGAGCTGTTCATCCCGGACGACCTGCTGCCCGCCTACCTGGAGACCTCGGCCGGCATCTCGCGCGAGACCCTGCTCACGGCGGTCGAGGCCAACCTCCGCTTCGTCCCTCCGGCGGGGTGGGCGGACTTCCCCGGGTCTCCGCTGGTGCTGGTGGGCGAGAAGGAGAAGCCGCTCATGCACCGCTCGGCCGCGGCCCTGCACGACGCCCTCCCCTGCAGCACCGTCGAGGTCGTGGAAGGGTGCGGGCACGGCATCCCGCTGCAACGCCCCGAATGGCTGGCGGCACGGCTCGCCGAGCGGATGGACGCGGTCGCCGGCTGAGCGCGCCGACGCGGGTCAGCGCGGGCAGGTGCCCTTGTCCTGGAGGGACTCGTCCGTCACGATCGCCCCGTCGACGTCGACATCGATCACGGCCGCGCCGTCGACGATCTCGAGTCCCGTCAGCGTGAGACCGGCCGGAAGCTGATCGGCGATGCACACGCGCCGCGGCTCGGTGATCCCCTCACCGAGCGAGCCGAGCGACGACCCGACGCGGTTCAGGTCGATGTCGATTCCGCCCACGCTCGCCGCCACCGGCGTGAGCTCCAGGTCCCCCTCGACCGCACCCGGGGTGAGCGTCACCGAGACGGGCACGGCTGTGCCCAGCACGTCGAAGGAGCCGCTCAGCGTCGCGTTCGGCGCCTCGAGCGCGACCGACTGCACCGGCAGATCCGTCCCGGAGAGCAGTGCGGTGAACTGGTCCTGATCGATGCGGATCGTACCGTCGGCACCGCCGAGGTCCCCTCCGCGCAGCGGCACACCGGTCGCCGTCACGTCCACGGCGCCCGTGATGCCCTCGAGCGTCACCGCGTCGGTGGACAGGTGGAGGCTGTCGAGCCGCCCGCCGATCAGCTGCGGGAGCAGCAGCCCCGATGCCTCCACGTCGAGCTCCTGGTCGGCCGGAAGGTCGAGCTGTTCGATGACGACCGATCGCACGATCCCCGGCAGCACGGCACGCGCGATCAGCTCCGCGGCCACCACGAGCACCGCGAGCACCACCACGACGATCAGCAGCACCCACGGCCATCGGCGACGGCGCGGGGTCGCAGCGGCCGTCCGGTCCTCCTGCGAGCCGGGGATCACCAGGGTCGGCTGCTCCGCCGACGGCTCCGGATACGGCAGCGTGCGGTTGTCGTCGCTCATGAGGTCATCCTTCCGCACCGCGGCGAGCCGCCGTGGCTACATGCGCTCCGGAGCGGAGACGCCCAGCAGGTCGAGACCGTTGCGGAAGACCTGGCCGGCGGCGTCGTTCAGCCACAGGCGCGTGCGGTGCACGCTCTCCACGGGGTCGTCGCTCAGCGGGATCACGCGGCAGTTGTCGTACCAGCGGTGATACAGGCCCGCGAGCTCCTCCAGGTAGCGGGCGACGCGATGCGGTTCGCGCACCTGCGCCGCGAACGCCACCACGCGCGGGAACTCCTGCAGCGCGCCGAGCAGGGCCGCCTCGGTCTCGTGCGTGAGGGTCTCCGGTGCGAACTCGGAGCGGTCGACTCCGGAGTCGGCGGCGTTGCGCGCGACGTTGTGCGTGCGGGCGTGCGCGTACTGCACGTAGAACACGGGGTTGTCATTCGTGCGCTTCTGCAGCAGCTCGGGGTCGAGGTCCAGCGGCGAGTCCGCGGGCGAGCGCTCCAGCGAGTAGCGCAGCGCGTCGGTGCCGAGCCAGTCGAGCAGGTCGTCCATCTCGATGATGTTGCCGGCGCGCTTGCTGAGACGGGCGCCGTTGATGGACACCATCTGCCCGATCAGCACCTGGATGTTCTTCTGCGGGTCGTCGCCCGCCGCGCCCGCGACCGCCTTCAGACGATGCACATAGCCGTGGTGGTCGGCGCCGAGCAGGTAGATCTTGTCGCGGAAGCCCCGGTCACCCTTGTCGAGGTAGTAGGCGGCGTCGGCGGCGAAATAGGTGTACTCGCCGTTGGAGCGGCGGATCACACGGTCCTTGTCGTCGCCGAAGTCGGTGGTCCGCACCCACACGGCGTCGCCCTCGTCGAACACATGCCCCTGCGCGCGCAGGCGGTCCACGGCACGGTCGATCAGGCTGAGGCCGTCGGCGTCCTTCGCATGCAGGGTGCGCTCGGAGAACCACACGTCGAACGGCACGTTGAAGCGGTCCAGCGAGTGCTTGATCTCGGCGAGCTGGTACTCGTACCCGAGCTCGCGCGCCACGTCGAGCTGCTCTGCGGCGGGGAGGTCGAGAAGGTCGGGGCGCGCCGCGAGCACGCGCTCCGCCAGGGTGGCGATGTACGCGCCGGGGTAGCCGCCCTCCGGGGTGGGCTCGCCCTTGGCGGCGGCCAGCACGGAGGCGGCGAAGCGGTCCATCTGCGCCCCGGCGTCGTTGATGTAGTACTCGCGCACCGCGGTGGCGCCGCTTGCGAGGAGCAGCCGCACGATCGCGTCGCCCAGGGCCGCCCAGCGCGTGTGCGCGATGTGCAGCGGACCTGTGGGGTTCGCCGAGACGAACTCGACGTTGACGCTCACGCCCTCCTGCGAGGAGTTCGTGCCGTAGGCCGGGCCCGCGTCGACGATCACCTTGGCGAGTGCGCCCGCGGCCGCGGCGTCGAGACGGATGTTGAGGAAGCCGGGACCGGCGACCTCGGCGCTCGCGACGCCGTCCACCTCGGCGAGCCCCTCCGCGATCTGCTGCGCCAGCTCGCGCGGGTTCGTGCCGAGGGGCTTGGCCAGACGCATCGCGATGTTCGACGCCCAGTCGCCGTGCTCGCGGTTGCGCGGACGCTCCAGCACGATGTCGGCGGCGGTGAGGTCGAGCGGCTCGCCAGGACGTCGTTCCTCGGCGATCGGAGCGAGGACGGCGAGGAGGGCGGTGGCGAGCGTTTCAGGATTCATAGACTCCCCAGTTTACGGGGGCGGCCAGGCGCCGACCGCCGCCCGCGACCGCGCCGAGTTTGCGTTCGCGCGACCGTGATCTACTCTCATGCCATGAAGGCCCCCGCCATCCGTCGTCGTCTGCGCACCGCAGGGGTCGCCACCGTCCTCCTCCTCGCCGTGTCCGCGGGTGCGCTCGGCGTCTGGCGGCCATGGACGCCGGCACCCTCCGCCGCGCCGGTCGCGGGCGCCGCCGCCGGCGACGACCAGGTCTCCGCTGTCATCGCGCCGGCCCCGCTCGCGCTGCCCGATCAGCCGACGGTGCTGGTGTTCGGCGACTCGTGGACGTACGGCTCCGCGGCGACCGACCCCACGCTCGGCTACGCGTACGTGCTCGCGGATCTGCTGCACGGCACGACCGTGGTGAACGGCGTGCGGGGCAGCGGATACCTCAAGCCCGGCCTCGACGGCCCCACCTTCGGCGAGCGCATCGCGGCGCTCGACCCCGCGCTCGACCCCGACCTCGTGATCATCCAGGGCTCGATCAACGACAGGGCGCAGGGTGTAGACGGCTACCGCGAGGCCGTGACCGCCGCGTGGGATGCACTCGCCGCGCTCTACCCCGACGCGACGATCGTCGTGCTCGGCCCCGCCCCGCACGAGCTCCCCGTCGGCGCGGCGACCGCCCGCATCGACCATGATCTGTCCGAGCTCGCGGCCGCGCGCGGCTGGTGGTACATCTCCCCCGTGGCGGAGAACTGGATCACACCGCAGAACTATCTCGCCGTGATCGACGTGGAGGTCGGCCGCAAGCACCCGTCCACCGACGGGCACCGTTACCTCGCCGAGAAGCTCGCCGCCGACCTCGACGCACTGCGCGCCGCGCCGGTCACCGAGGCCGGTGGGTCGGAGAGCACCCCCGACGAGTGATATTGTCGATCGGTACGCCTCCGTAGCTCAGTGGATAGAGCGCCGGTTTCCGGTACCGTAGGTCGCAGGTTCGACTCCTGTCGGGGGCACGTACAGCAAGAGGGACCGCCCATAGGGCGGTCCCTCTTCTCGTTGCCGGCGGGTAGCCTGGTGGGGTGCCCCTCCTCCACGTCGCCGGATCAACGCGCGCCCCGCGCCGTCTCTTCTCGGCGACGCCGATGACGGAGTGGATGCGGGTCGTGCTGCACCCCGGCACCAACGGGTGGACCAGCGTCTGGGGCACCCTCTCGCACGGCGAGATCGCCGGGTGCCCGCCGCCACAGGGATAGCCGCGCCCGGAAGGGTGCGGCTGCGTCGCGTCACCCACCCGTTCTTCCGTGAGGTATCCCTGTGTCTTCTTCGTCGTCCCCTGCCCGCTTCCGACTCGCACCGCACGAGCTGTGGCGCGGCATCCGCTCCACCGCCCGCAGCGACGTGCTCGGCGGCGGCCTGCTGCTGACCGCCACCCTCGCCGCTCTGATCCTGGCCAACTCCCCCGCGGCTCCCTGGTACGAGAGCATCCGCGACTTCCGCTTCGGCATCCCCGAATGGCACCTGGAGCTGAGCGTGGGAGCCTGGGCCGCCGACGGACTGCTCGCCATCTTCTTCTTCGTGGTCGGGCTCGAGCTGAAGGAGGAGTTCGTCGCCGGACGGCTGCGCGACCCCCGCCGCGCGGCCCTTCCCATCGCCGCGGCCGTCGGTGGCGTGGCCGTCCCCGCCGCACTGTTCGTCGCGCTGAACGCGAACGCAGCCGAGGACGTGCTGCGTGGCTGGGCGATCCCCACGGCCACCGACATCGCGTTCGCCGTGGCCGTGCTGGCCGTCGTCGGACGGTTCCTCCCCCCGGCCCTGCGGGTGTTCCTGCTGACGCTCGCGATCATCGACGATCTCATCGCGATCACCATCATCGCGACGTTCTACACCGAGACGATCGACGCCCCGTGGCTCATCCTGGCGCTGCTCCCCCTGGCCGGATTCGCTCTGGCCGCGCAGAACGGCGTCCGCTCGTGGTGGGTGCTGCTCCCCCTGGCCGTCGCGGTCTGGGTGTGCATCCACGCCTCCGGCGTCCACGCCACCGTCGCCGGCGTCCTGCTCGGCTTCCTGGTGCCGGTGCGACCCACCCGCCGTGCCCGCGTGCGGACCGGAACGGATGCCGACGGCGCTCCGGTGTACGACGGCCTGGCGGCGCACTTCGCCGACCGCTGGGGCATCGTCGCGACGCTGGTCGCGGTGCCGGTCTTCGCGTTCTTCGCGGCCGGCGTCGACATCGGCGGTGTCGACGGACTCGTCTCTGCCCTCGTGGACCCCATCACGATCGGCATCATCGTCGGCCTGGTGGTCGGCAAGCCCCTCGGGATCCTCCTGACGACGTTCCTCCTCAGCCGCGTCCGCGGCCTGCGCCTGGACGAATCGCTGCGCTGGCCCGATCTCGCGGGCATGTCGCTGCTGGCCGGCATCGGGTTCACGGTCTCCCTCCTGGTGGGCGAGCTCGCCTACGGCACGAGCAGCGTCGC
Organism: Microbacterium sp. p3-SID336; assembly: GCF_025143365.1. Taxonomy (GTDB): domain Bacteria; phylum Actinomycetota; class Actinomycetes; order Actinomycetales; family Microbacteriaceae; genus Microbacterium. The sequence continues at coordinate 49,594 of NZ_JALXPE010000025.1, forward strand.
CGACGACCACGTCAAGATCGGCGTGCTGCTCGGCTCGCTGATCGCGGCGGTCCTCGGCGGCATCGTGCTGGGGCTGCGGAGCCGCCGCGCCCGCCTGGCCGGCGCTCCCCCGATGGCCGGCTGACCACGCCCGGCAGCGGAACGCGGCTGCCCCGACCGGGGCAGCCGCGTGGAAGGACGCGCACCGTCGGCGTCGCTACGCCCCATCCGCGGCCGCGTCAATCCCCTCGGGGACGACGGCAGCGGTGTCTAGCGTCGATCGCCCAGCCACCCGTCGACGCCGCGGGCCCCCGCCCGTGAGACAAGGAGCACGCCATGATCCCCCACGCCGCCCGCGGAGCCCTCCGATGAAGGCGATGGCCTACCGCGGTCCATACAAGATCCGCGTCGAGGAGAAGCCCGAGCCGACCATCCAGCATCCCAACGACGCGATCGTCCGGGTGACGCGCGCCGCGATCTGCGGCTCCGACCTGCACCTGTTCCACGGCATGATGCCGGACACCCGCATCGGGCACACCTTCGGCCATGAGATCGTCGGCATCGTCGAGGAGGTCGGCTCCTCGGTGCAGACCCTGCAGCGCGGCGACCGCGTCATGGTGCCGTTCAACATCTTCTGCGGCTCCTGCTACTTCTGCCGGCGCGGGCTGTTCTCGAACTGCCACAACGTGAATCCCAACGCGACCGCGGTCGGCGGCATCTACGGCTACTCGCACAGCACCGGCGGCTACGACGGCGGACAGGCCGAGTTCGTGCGCGTGCCGTTCGCCGACGTGGGGCCCTCGATCATCCCGGAGTGGCTGAGCTCGGAGGACGCCCTGCTGCTCACCGACGCGTACTCCACGGGCTACTTCGGCGCACAGCTCGGAGACATCGCCGAGCGGGACACCGTGGTCGTGTTCGGCGCCGGGCCCGTCGGGCTGGCGGCCGCCCGCTCGGCGTGGTTCCTGGGCGCCGGACGTGTGATCGTCGTCGATCACCTCGACTACCGCCTGGAGAAGGCACGCACTTTCGCCTTCGCCGAGACCATGCTGCTGTCCGAGGTGGGCGACATCGTGCTCGCACTGAAGAAGGCGACCGGCTACCTCGGAGCGGACGTCGTGATCGACGCGGTCGGCGCCGAGGCGGACGGCAGCGTGGTGCAGCACGTCACCGGCGCCAAGCTGAAGCTGCAGGGCGGCTCTCCCGTCGCCGTCAACTGGGCCATCGACTCCGTGCGCAAGGGCGGCACCGTGTCGATCCTGGGCGCGTACGGGCCGGTCGTCACCGCGGTGCGCCTCGGCGACATCGTGAACAAGGGGCTCACCGTGCGTGCGAACCAGGCTCCGGTGAAGCGCCAGTGGCCGCGCCTGCTGGAGCACATCCAGGCCGGTCACGTGCAGCCGAGCGAGCTGCTGACCCACCGATTCCCGCTGGAACACATCGCCGAGGCCTACCACGTGTTCTCGGCCAAACTCGACGACTGCATCAAGCCGCTCGTGGTCGTCGGAGAGGAGTGACCATGCCGTACGAAGCCTCCCGCCCCGACCTCGCGCCGCCCGCCGACGAGCTGCGCGCACGCATCCCCGGGTGGGGTTCCGACCTCGCGCCCGAGCACCGCCGCACCTGGCAGCAGGTGGACGACATCGGCGACACCGGCGCGCACTGGGACGTGCCGGAGCGTCAGGGGCCCGACCGCGGGCGGGAGCGCTCGATCGAGCACGCCATGCTGCCTCCGGTGTGGGGCACCGCGCAGCCCCTGCACGGCGTCTCCGGGGCGATCCGCCGCTTCGCCTACGCGCGGTTCAGCGAGACGAAGAACACCCGCTGGCTCCTGCTGGTGCTCGGCGACCGGGTGGACGCCGTGACCGCACACGCGCGCTCCCTCTTCACCCGCCGCCCGGACGAGCCGATCACGCAGACCGGAGTGGCCGCGGAGTTCACCCACCATCCGCTCGCCTCCCGGTTCGGCCGCGGACGCCTCGATCTCCGGCACACGTGGCTCGACCCGATCATCGTGGTCGGGCCCTGGGTGGTCACGGTCGTGGTGGCAGTGCGCGCGCTCCGGCGATGGAGCGGCCGACGATGAGGGGGACGCCATGGGTCTGATGGAAGAGCTGCGGGCGAGCGAGGAGCTGCTCTCTCTCGGCGACCTCGATCACTATCGCGCGGTGTGCCGCGAGGACGCGGTCTTCGTGATGCCCGGCATGGTCGCGACCAAGGACGAGGCGATCGCGGGGCTGGAGCAGGCGCCACCGTGGGACGAGTTCTCCCTGGCGGACGTGCGGATGCGTGAGCTCGGCGTGGATGCGGCCGCGATCGTGTACCGCTTCCGCGGCCGGCGCGGAACGCAGCGCTACACGGCGGACATGATCTCGACCTACGCGTGGTCGGACGGCCGTTGGCGCCTCGTGCTGCATCAGCAGACACCTGTGTGACCGTCATACCAATATCTCGCTCCGCGGTAGGATCGGGCCGATGGCCTCCGCGCTTCTCAGCCCCAGCCCCAGCGAGACCGACGTTCGGCGACCCTCGCGCACGGCGGGTTTCGTCGTCACCACGCTGGCACTGGCGACCTTCGGTCCCTATCTGCTGCAGAGCATCCGCACGGAGCAGGCCGCTGTCTACGGGCTGACGCTCCTCATGCTGCCGGTGATCTTCTCGCGGTTCCGGCCGCAGGGCGGCCTGCGATTCTTCCTGCCCTGGATCGGCTATGTCGTGGTCGCGACGCTCGGGGTCATCGCCCCCAGTGCTGGGGAGATGCCATATCCCCCTGGCTCCCTGCTCGGCGGACTCGACAACGTGCTCGCGCCGCTGGCGCTGATGCTGCTCATCTGGTCGGTCGTGCCGGAACAGGATTCCGAGCGACTGCTGAAGCGCTTCTGCAAGATCGTCGCGGTCGCCATGGCGATCAACGGCGCCATCGCCATCCTCTCGACCCGCGTCGACGTCGCCGCGTTCATGCGCCCGTTCTGGGCGAACGAGGACAGCACGACCACGGCCGACCTCGCGGCACAGATGGGCCGCTACTCGGGCATCTTCAACCTGCCCTCCGAGGCCGGAGCGCTCTACGGCGTCGCAGGCCTGGCGGCGATCTACGCGTGGAACAACCGCCCCGTGCTGGTGGCGGTGCTGGTCACCCTGATGACCCTCGGCGGCCTGATCAGCGTCTCGAAGGTCTTCATCTTCGGCGGCCTTCCCTTCATCGTCCTGTACTGGTTCTGGTCGCAGCGCGGCGGGCGCAAGGTGGCGGCCCTGTTCGGCCTCGTCCTGATCCTCGCAGGCGTCGTGCAATCCGGGGTGTTCTCGGAGTGGACCGGCGCGAACTACCTCGGCCGTCTCTTCGTGAAGTCCAGCGACCAGGGTTTCCTGGAGCTGTACAGCGCCGGACGCTTCGACACCGACTCCACATTCACCACCGTGGTCGACCAGGCCCTCACCTACAACCCGCTCACGGGTGTCGGCGCCGCGGGCTGGAAGATGCCCTACGACGGCGCCGTGGCCGAGTCACTCATCGTCGGCGGCGTGATCGGGCTCATCCTGATGGGCATCGTGACGCTGTCGATGTTCACGCTTCCCCGCGGCCTGGACAAGTCCGGCCAGTGGTTCGCGTTCCTGCTCGCCGTCGTCACGGTCGCCGGCTCTCTCGGCTTCTCGCCGCTGACGGCGAACCGCATCTCCACCGTCACCTGGGTCCTCATCACCCTGCTCGTCCTCGTCGCCCGCAACCGGCGCCACGAGGCGGCCAGGGCTGCCGAGAGGGCGGACACCACGATCACGCCGCCCGACCTGCGGGTGCGGTCGTGAGCGACCTGCGTCGTCCCGCGGTCACCTGGACCGACTTCTTCGGGCCGTTCATCCCGCTCGGCTTCGGCGTCGCGCTGCTGCTCTCCACGCCGGACGCCTGGGGCGTCGTGATCGGGCTGATCCTCCTCGCCACCGGGCTGGTCCTGCTCGAACGGCTGCGACGCGACGCCGCAGCCGACGAGCCGACGGACCGGGAGAGCGACGTCTCGGGCCCGAGCCGCTAGCGTCGGGCCCGAGCAGCCGTCAGCGCTTCAGCACCGCGCGGGTCGTGACCTCCGGTCTCAGGTCGAGCCGACGCAGCAGCTGGGCGTTGAGCGCCACCACGATCGTCGACAACGACATGAGCACGGCACCCACCGACATCGGCAGCACGAACCCGATCGGCGCCAGCACGCCCGCCGCGAGCGGGACCGACAGCAGGTTGTACCCCGCGGCCCACCACAGGTTCTGCTTCATCTTGCGGTACGACGCCCGCGACAGCTCGATCACCGAGAGGACCGAACGCGGATCGTCGCCGGCCAGGATGACCCCGGCCGAGGCGATCGCGACATCCGTGCCCGCACCGATCGCGAGCCCGACGTCTGCCTGCGCCAGCGCGGGAGCGTCGTTCACGCCGTCGCCCACCATCGCGACCCGGCGTCCCTCGCCCTGAAGCTCCTGCACCTTGGCCGCCTTGTCCTCCGGGCGCACGCCCGCGAACACCCGATCGATGCCGAGATCGGCGGCCACGGTGTGCGCCACCGCCTCCGCGTCGCCCGTGATCATGACGACCTGCACTCCCAGCGCGTGCAGCGCATCGACCGCCTCGCGCGACTCCGCCCGCACCCCGTCGGCGAGCTTGAGCGCGCCGATGACCTTGCCGTCGCGCACGACGTGCAGGATGATCGCGCCGTCCGCCCGCCACTGCTCGGCCACCGAGAGCTCCTCGGCTCCCTCCTCCGTGAGCAGGTGCGGCCCGCCCACGCGCACCGTGGCGCCGTCGACGGTCGCCGTGACACCCACCGCCGGCGACGACGTGAAGTCGCGGCTCGCGGGGACCGCCAGGTTCCGGTCCTTCGCGGCGCGCACGATCGCCTTCGCCAGAGGGTGCTCGCTGTCGGCCTCCGCCGCCGCCGCGAGTGCCAGCACCTGATCCGCCTCGAGGTCTCCGGCGACGGACACCTCGGAGACCACCGGCTCGCCCTTGGTCAGCGTGCCCGTCTTGTCGAACAGGACCGTGTCCACCGTGCGCATGCTCTCCAGCGCGAGACGGTCCTTGACCAGCACTCCACCGCGGGCGGCACGCTCGGTCGCGATCGACACGACGAGCGGGATCGCGAGTCCCAGCGCATGCGGGCAGGCGATCACGAGCACGGTGATCGTGCGGATCACGGCGTCGTCGGGAAGGCCGAACAGGGTCCAGACGACCGCGGTGATCGCGGCGGCGCCCAGCGCGAACCAGAACAGCCAGCCCGCGGCGGTGTCGGCGAGCCGCTGCGCGCGGGAGGACGAGTTCTGCGCCTCGGTGACCAGGCGCTGGATGCCGGCGAGGGTCGTGTCGTCACCGGTCGCGGTGATCTCGACGCGCAGGCCGGAGTCGGTGGCGACGGTGCCGGCCGTGACCGTGTCTCCCACGCCGCGCGACACGGTGCGCGACTCGCCCGTGACCATGGACTCGTCCATCGACGCGCGGCCGTCCACGATGCGGCCGTCTGCGGGGATGCTGCCGCCTGGGCGGACGACGACCACGTCACCCACTCGGAGGTCCGCCGGTGCGACCCGCACGACCTCGTCGCCCTCCACGCGCTCCGCCTCGTCCGGCAGCAGCGCCGCGAGCGAGTCGAGCGCCGAGGTGGTCTGGGCGAGCGAGCGCATCTCGATCCAGTGGCCGAGCAGCATGATGACGATCAGCAGTGCGAGCTCCCACCAGAAGTCGAGCTCGTGATGCAGCAGCCCGAGGCTGGCGCCCCACGAGGCCACGAACGCGACCGTGATGGCCAGCGCGATCAGGAGCATCATCCCTGGCTTGCGCGCGCGGAGCTCGGACACGGCGCCCGTGAGGAACGGCCTGCCGCCCCAGATGTACATGACGGTGCCGAGCACCGGAGAGACCCACGCGAGTCCGGGGACGTCGGGCAGCGAGTAGCCGAGGATCATCGCGAACATGCCGGACAGCACGACCGTGGGGACCGCGAGCACGAGCATGATCCAGAACAGTCGCCGGAACTGCGCGACGTGATCGCCGTGACCACCGTGGCCGCCGTGGCCCGCGTGGGCGTCGTGACCGCCGTGGCCCGCGTGGGCGTCGTGGCCCGCGTGGGCATCGTGATCGGCAACGCTGCCGTGGCCCCCGTGGCCGCCGTGGCCCGCCTGCGCGTCATGGCCGCCGTAGCCCGCCTGCGCGTCATGGCCGCCGTAGCCCGCCTGCGCGTCGTGGCCGCCGTGGGCATCATGGCCCGCCTGCGCGTCGGAGCCGCCGTGGGCATCGTGGCCCGCGGCATCGTGGCCCGCGGGGGCGTGGCCCGCGTGGGCGTCGGCGGTCGCCGGCGCGGGATGGGGGTCCGTGCCGGCGGGGGCGTCGTGCGGGGTGTGGTCGTGGTGCGGGGTGCTCATGGATGTTCCCTCCAACGTCGATGATGC
>NZ_JALXPE010000026.1 GCF_025143365.1 Microbacterium sp. p3-SID336
AGAGCGCGGATGTTCGCCGCCTGCATGCCCTTGGGGCCACGCTCAGCGTCGAATTCGACCTTCTGGTTCTCGCGGAGCTCCTTGAAACCGGAGCCGGCGATAGCCGAATAGTGGGCGAAGAGGTCCTCGGAACCGTCATCAGGAGCGATGAAGCCGAAGCCCTTCTCCGCGTTGAACCATTTCACAGTGCCAGTGGCCATGTGCTTTTCTACTTTCTGTTGAACCGGCCGCCTGCGCGGCCTGCACCACGCCGGAACATCCGACATGCGTGCTCGGTCACGCTACCACGGCGGAGCGTCCCGCCGGGTCGAGCGACCGCTGCGCCAGCGCCGCCTCGGTGCGTGTGCTCACCCCGAGCTTGCGCAGCACCGCCGAGACATGCACGCTCACCGTCTTCACGCTGATGAACAGGCGCTCGCCGATCTGACGGTTGCTCAGGCCCTCGGCGATCAGGTCGAGCACCTGCCGCTCTCGCGCGGTGAGCAGCTCGGCGTCGTCGGACGGCCCTCCGGCGCGCAGCCCCGCGGCCTCCGCGAAGCGCGCCACATCGGCCTGCAGCTGCGCGTGCCCCAGTGCCTCCGCGATGGACGCGGCCTCGTCGACCACGGCCGCCGCCGCTGCGCGCTCGCCATCGTGCACGTGCAGTCGCGCGCGCTCCAGTCGCAGCACCACGCGGAAGGTCACCGGCACGTCGTCGCCGTCCGCGTGGCGCAACGCCGCCTCCACCAGCTCGGGCCGCGGATCGAGCAGCGCGTCGAGCATGGTCGACCACGCGTCGTGCTGCAGCTGCTGCGGCTGCGCGAGCCAGGCTCCGCGGATCGTCGCCGCATCCGCCGCGACATCCGCCCCCGCGGCGCGCAGCTCCGCCAGGATGGCACCGCCCTCCAGCAGCAGCCGCCGCTGATGCAGCAGCGCCGGCTTCTCGTCGTGCACCATCGCGATGATCTCGTCGAGCGCACCGCGCAGGTCGCCGGCGCTCTGCGCCACCGCGACCGCCATCGTCACCCGGTCGTACCAGATCTGCCGCTCGGTGCCCCCGGTCTCCTCGAACGCCGGCAGCCACTCGCGCAGCATCTCCGCCGCCTCGGTCGAGCGCCCGCGCCAGGCCAGCACCCGCACCCTGGTCATGCTCATGTACATCCGGAACACGCGGAGCGTGCCCTGCACGAAGTCGCGCGCCAGCATCTCCTCCACGCGGTCGATGTCGCCCAGCTCCAGCAGGGGCACGATCATGTTCTGCGCCATGATCGACCCGGACGTGCGCTCGACCCGCAGCTCGCGCGCACGGCGCAGCCCCTGCTCCGCGACCTCGACCGCCTCACGGTAGCGACCGAGCAGCGTGAGCAGGTCGGAGTAGTTGACGCGGTAGCGCAGCTCGGCGTTCGACCCGGTCGCCAGCGCCCGCGAGCGCTCGTACTCGCGCACGCCCTCATCGACCGCACCCAGATGCGCCAAGGAGCCGCCGCGCACGTTCGCGGCGATCGACAGCTGGTCCGTCGAACCCGCGGCCTCCGCCCGGCGCTCCGCCTCGTCGGCGAGCCGGATGGCCTCCTCACGGTCGCCCGCGATCATCAGCCGGCTCGCGAGCTGATTGAGCACCTCGGCGCGGAAGCCCTCGTCGGCGACGCGCTCCTCCGCGATCGCCAGGGCCTGCTGCAGCAGCGGGATCGCGCCGAGACGCCCGAGGTTGACCAGGTACAGCGCCTTGTTGCGCAGCAGCCGCGCATGCAGGCGCGGCTCGACGGTCGCGGGATCGACCTCGGCCAGCGCGACGTTGGCGACCGCGAGCGCGCGCTCCCCGTCGCCGGCGTTGCGCAGCACCGACCCGAGCAGGTGCAGCAGGTCGAGGCGGGCGAACCCGGTCGCCTCCTCCGCATCCGGCACCAGCGGCCACAGCTCCAGCACCAGCTCGCCGAAGCGGGCGGCGCTCGCGAACGCATACTGCGCCTTCGCCTGCCGCATGGCCTCCGCCGCGGCGGTGATCGCCCGGCGGTCGTCCTGCGCGAGCTGCCAGTGGTACGCGAGAGCCGCCGCATCGCCGCGATACGCGCCGCCCTCGCACTGCTCCTCCAGGGCCTCGGCGTACGCGCGATGCAGGCGGGCGCGCTCGCCGGGCAGCAGGTCCTCGTGCACGGCCTCGCGCAGTAGCGCATGCCGGAAGCGGTAGTCGTCGTCGCCGACCACGATGATCCCGCTGCGGGCGGCCTCGCGCAGCGCCTCGTCGAGACGGTCTTCCGGCAACCCGGCGAGCCGCGTGATGAGCGGATGGCTGAGCGGACGCTCGGCCCCGGAGACGACCTGCACCACGCGGCGCGCGTCGTCGCCGAGACGGTCGAAGCGGGAGAGCAGCAGATCGCGCAGACTCTCCGGCAGCGGGCCCTGCGAGCACCCCGCGATCTCCTCCACGAAGAAGGGCACGCCCTCGGCCCGCACCTGCAGGCGCTCGAGCGCGGAGGGCGTCGGCGGGCGGCCGGTGATCTGCTCGACCAGCTCGCGCACGGACTCGTCGCCGAGCCGGGAGACCGACAGGCGCTCCAGCAGCCGCGCCCTCGTGGCCTCGCCGATGAAGCGGCTCACCGCGTCACCCCGGCGCACGTCGTCCGTGCGGCACGTGATCAGCAGGAGGATGCGGCCCCGGTTCCACGCCCGCAGCAGGAACGACAGGATCGCCAGGGTGGAGTCGTCCGCCCAGTGCAGGTCTTCGACCACGAGCACCTGCGGCGCGGACTCCGCCGCGGCCTCCACGAGCGAGGCCATCGCGTCGCGCAGACGCTCGGGGCTCGTGCGCTCGCGCTCGGCGGGGGCGTCGACGAGCTCGGGCAGCAGCATCCCGAGGGCCTCGACACCCACGCCGACGGTCGCACGCACGCGCTCGACGCCCATCCGCGCCACGATCGAGCGGAGGATGCCCGTGAGCGGCCCGAACGGCATGCGCGAGGCCCCGAGGTCCAGGCACCAGCCGACATGCACATCGGCCGCGTTCGCGACCTCCTCGCCGAACTCTCGCACCAGGCGCGACTTGCCGATGCCGGCCTCGCCCTCGACCAGGACAGCCGCGGGCACGCCCTCGCGCGCGCCGTCGAACAGACGACGCACCTCGGCGAGCTCGGCGTCTCGCCCGACCATCGCGGCACTGGGGGTGGGGGCCATGGACCCATCGTCCCACTCCCCGCCGACATCGGGGTCGCGGCGCGGGAACGGCAGCACGGGGGCGTCGGTCATCGCGCCGTCGCCGTCTCGCCCGTGCAGACGTGCTGTCCGCCGCGCACCGCGCGCCCGGCCGGGCGACCGGTCGTCAGCCGACGCAGCGCGCGACGCACCGGTCCGGCCTCGCGCGGGACGATCTGGTCCGCGTGCTCGGCGATCATGCGGCGACGCGCGAGCGTGCGCTCGATCTGCTCCTGCTCGTGGGCGGTGACCTGCTGGAAGAGGTAGGGGTGCTCGAACATGATGTCTCCTCGACGGTTGTGCGTATCCCTACACTCCGCTCTGAGGCGCCCGCGCCACATCGGACGGATTCCCTATCTTCCGCACGCCCGCGCCGCGCCCGCGACTAGGGAGGTCGTCCGCTGCCTCAGGCGCGCAGCGGAGAGCGCCGCGCAGACGGCCGCGAGCCGTCCGGCACCAGGATCGCCAGCACCCGCACGAGCGTGGTCATCCACAGCAGCCCGAGCCCCACCACGATCGCCTCGACCGCGGTCACCGCGACCGCCCCGAACGGCCACCACAGCAGCACCGCGACCACCACGAGCACGGCGAGCGCGACGGAGGTGACCACGAGCGCCGGCGGGCGGCCGGGCACCGTGAGCGTGGTGACGGCGGCAGCGGCGAGGAACAGCAGCAGGGCCACGACCGCTGCGATGTCATGCGGCAGCGGCACGCGGTGCAGGGGCAGCAGACCGACCGCGGCGAGCGCCGCACCCGCCGCCGCCCACAGCGCCACGATCGCGGCGAGGCGCGGGAGGGCCTCATCGCCGAGGAGGCGGTGCAGGTCGCGGCCGATGTACGCACCCACGGTCGCGATCAGGAGCCCCGCCACCACGAGCGTGCCGGTGAACGCCCACCCCACGCCGAGCTGCGAGAAGTTCTGCTCCCACCACCGCGGATCGGCCGCCGTCACCATCGCGAACAGCGTCCCGATCACCAGGAACCCGAACAGCAGCGCGGAGAGGTCGGCCGTGCGCAGGCGGATCCCCGCCCCGAACGCGAAGCGCCCTCCGACTGCCGCCGCCACCCCCGCCAGCAGCCCGCCGCCCCACGCACCCAGCTCCAGCCCGCGCAGCCCGACGGCCAGCACCTCGGCGGTGAGCAGCACCCCCATCACGGTCACGGCCGCGAAGGCCACCGTGAGCGCCGTCGCCGACAGGTGCGAGATCACGGCCTGCCACCGTGGCATGCCCGCCGTCTCGCCGCGACGGTGCATGCGGGTGCTCACCGCGAATGCCAGCCCCGCGATCGCCCCGGCCACCGCGGCCACGGGCATCGCCAGCCCGCCGGGCCCTGTCAGCGGTCGCGGATCGCCGCCCAGGAGCAGCGCGCCCGCCACAGCGCCCACGACGAAGCACAGCACCGTCGCCCACACCGCCGTCGCCTCGGCGCGCAGACGCCGCTCCCTCTCCATGTGCTCATGCAAGCACGCGCCTCCGACCTCGGGAACCCCTGAGGTCGGAGGGGACGGACGACCTCAGACCGCGAGCCGCCCGACCGCCCTGGCGCGGATGAGCACCGCGGTGCCGTCGGAGTAGGCCACCGGAAGCTCCTCCACCGCCACGACCTCGATCGTGGCGGGGTCGGCTCCCGCGAGACGCGCCCGCTCCGTCGCCTCCGCCGCGGCATCCTCGCGGGCGGCGCGCCGGTCGGACGGGTCGACGCGGTAGATCTTCTCGATCTGCCCTGCGACCTCGCCGAGCGCCGCCCCCACCGCGTTCGCGGCGCCGAAGTGGTCGGGGCGGAGCAGGGAGTCGACGCCGTCGAGCTCGGCCGGGGCGATGATGCCGCCCCCGCCGACGAGGATCACCGGGATCGGCGCCGCGTTCGGCTTCATGCGGTCGATCGAGTCCTCCAGGATCCCGCGCATGGCCGCCCAGGCGGACGCCCCGAGCTCGACCGGCACCGGAGGCGCGACGAGTCCCTCGACCTGCGCGCCGCCGACCGCGAGCGCGATGTCGGTCGCGGTCAGGGTGTCGCCGCCGAAGGCGAGCCCCTCCTGCGGGAGCCGGAAGCCCACGCTGTCCGGTCCCACACGCGCACCGTCGGCCGTCTCGCGCACGATCGTGCCGCCGCCGAGGCCGACCGACAGCACGTCGGGCATGCGGAAGTTCGTGCGGATGCCGCCGATCTCCACCGCGTGAGCCGACTGCCGCGGGAAGCCGTCGACGAGCACGCCGATGTCGGTCGTGGTACCGCCGATATCGACCACCAGGGCGTCGGTGGCGCCGGAGAGGTGCGCGGCGCCGCGGATGGAGTTCGTCGGCCCGCAGCCGATCGTCAGCACCGGGAACTCCAGGGCGTACTCGAGCTGCATGAGCGTGCCGTCGTTCTGCCCGAAGTACGGCGTCGCCGGGATGCCGCGTTCGCGCAGCGCCGCGACGAAGCCCGCGGCCATCTGCCGCAGCGTCTGCATGAGGGCCGCGTTCAGCACGGTCGCGTTCTCGCGCTCCAGCAGCCCGAGCGAGCCGATCCGCGCCGACCGCGACACCGGCACGCCGAGCTCCTCCGTGACGATCGCGGCGACGCGCTCCTCCTGGCTCTCGTCGATCGGGGCGAACACGCCGACGACGGCGACCGCGTCGACCTCCCCGCGCATGCGGGCACAGGCCGCGCGCACGGCGTCCTCGTCGATCGGAGACAGCACGCGGCCGTCCACCTCGAAGCCGCCCGGCAGCAGGTGCGCGTGGTCGCCGATCGCGGCGCGAAGGTCGTGCGGCCACCCCTCCAGCGGCGGGACGGCCGTGGTGGCCGGGGCGCCGAGGCGGAGGATGCCGACCCGTCCGAGCCCGCGACGCTCCACGATGGCGTTCGTGCAGTGGGTCGTGCCGAGCATCGCGTGCGCGATCAGTGCCGGGTCGACTCCGGAGGCCGCGAGCACCGCGTCGATGGCCGCGGCCACGCCGTCGCCGGTGTCGGCCGTGGTCGGCCGCTTGACGGAGGCGACGACCCGGAGCCGGTCGTCGAGGATGACGGCGTCGGTGTTGGTGCCGCCGACGTCGATCCCGATGCGGTAGCCGCCGACCATCACGCGGCCTCCCCGTCCGTCGTGCGCGGCGCGCGCGCGATGTCCTCGACGGGGACCCACTCCACGTCGTAGCCGAAGTGCCCGGGTCCGGCCGTCCGCAGGCCCTCCGGGGTGCGCCACTTGTCGTGGCAGGGGATCGCGATCACGGCGACCCTGGCACCGTAGCGCAGGGATTCGGTGGTGATCGGCATCCCGGTGGCGAGGTCGAGCACGGCGATGAGGTCGGGCGTGACCGCGGCCAGCGCGCCGTCGCGGCGCCCGAGGAGCATCTCGTTCTGGAAGTCGAGCCGGAAGCCGCTCCCCCGGTCGACGCCGACTCCGACGAGTTCGGCCGCCCCGCGGGTGAAGCCCCCGTCGACCGCGCGCTGCAGATCGGCGACCTTCCCGTCGAACAGCCGCACGGCGCCGAGATCGGCGCACAGGGCCTCGATGCGCTCGTCGTCGCGGAGCTCGCGCCCTGCGGCGTCCCTGCCGCGCAGGATCGTGCCGATGCGACGGGCGAGGGAGAGCGTGCCGGGGATGGCGCACTCGCGCACCACGGCACCGTCGTAGGCGTAGTCGATCATGGTCGCGCCGCCGCCCATCTCGACCGTGACCGCGCGCGCGAGCCGCTCCGACCAGGCGCCGTCGACCGGACGACTGACGACCTCGTTGCCGTGGTGGTCCACGAGCACGGTCGTGCCGGGCCCGTACCCGGCCAGGTGGAATGTGACCATCTGCGCCTCGGGGAAGGCGCGGCCCATGGCGTCCCCGTCGACCACGGGGAGCCCGGCGACCGCGGCGGCCGCGATCGGCAGCATCGAGTTGCCGCCGCCGACCTCGATGGGCATCACGGCGGTCGCGGGGCGGCCGACCGACCGCTCGATCGCGCGCAGGGCGGCGAGCAGCTCGGACTCCGCCTGGATGCGCTCGACGCTCACGGAGGGCGCGCCGATCCCGCCGATGGGGATCACGAAGTCTTCCTCGGTCAGCTCCTCCACCGCGCGCAGCGCGACCGGGCCGTGCAGGCGGATCAGTCGCTTCGCGATCAGCGATCCGACGTGCGGGTCGCCGCCGCCTCCGGTGCCGAGTACCGCTGCGCCGAGGGCGATCTCGTCGATGTCGGCCTCGGTGATCGTGTGCCAGGTCATGCGGTCACCTCGTCGGATGCCGGGGTCGCGGCATCGGGCTGCACACGACGACGCAGCGGCACCAGGGCCAGGTAGACCACGAAGCCGACGAGCAGGCCGTCCAGCGCCGAGATCGAGGTGAGGGTGAACCAGCCGAAGCCGGGCCCGTCGGCCGGGTTCGTCGTGGCGACGGCGACGACGATGCCGGCCACCCACGCGGCGATGGCCCAGCCGTCGACCAGGGGCACGGTCGCCCCGTGCGTCCAGCGGGCGGTCCGCCTTCCGGTGAAGAACGACGCGAGGTACACGCCGCCGTAGGGTGCGATGATCGTGCCGATCACGAGGATGAACTGCACGAAGTAGTCGGCGGCGCCGATCACGCCGACGACGATGCCGATCACGCCGAGCACGATCGTGACGGTGCGGCGGCCGAGCCGCTCGCTGATCGAGGCGAAGGCCAGACCCGCGCTGTAGAGGTTGGTGGTGTTCGTGGTCCACTGCGCCAGGATCAGCACGATCACGGCCACGCCGCCGAGCCCGAGTGCGAAGAAGATCGCCATCAGCTCGGTGCCGTCCATGATGCGGGCGAGCAGGATCGCGACGACGAGGATGATCGAGTTGCCGAAGAAGAACCCGACGAATCCGGCGATCATCGCCTGCTTCGGCGTCTTCGCCCACCGCGCCATGTCGGGGGCGAGCACCACGCCGAGGATGAAGATGCCCATCACGAGCGATACCGCTCCGCCGAACGTGAAGGTCGCCTCGACCCGGGCGTCCAGACCGGCGGCGCCGTGCACGGTGAACGCGACGACGACGCCGACGATCAGCAGGAGCAGCAGCAGCGGCACGGCGAGGGTGCTCAACCGGTTGATGGAACGGTAGCCCCAGAACGCGGTGATGGCCATGAGCACGCCGCCGATGCCGGTGAAGACCTGCACCGGCACATCGAGTCCGGTGAACTCCGCGAAGGCGATCTGGGCGTTCGCGCCGAAGAAGCCGGCCTGCACGGCGTACCAGCCGACGAGGCTGATGGCGATCGCGAGGGCGAGGACGGCGCCGCCGATCCGGCCGAACACGGCCCGGGAGATCATCGCGGTCGACAGACCGGTGGCGGCGCCGACGTAGGCGCAGGCCATCGCGAGCAGTCCGAGCAGGAACGAGCCGAGCGCGGTCGCGCCCATCGCGGGCCAGAACGCCATGCCCGAGGCGAGCGCGACGCCGAGGAAGGCGCCGGAGAGGTCGATGCCGATCGCGATCCAGACGGTCGCGATCGACAGCCAGCTCTTGCGCTGGTCCTGGGGCACGACGCCGTGCTCGTAGTCGGTGGTGGTCATGGGGGCTCCTTGGGAGGGGTCCTGCGGGTCGGTCCGCGGGGCTTCGGGTTCCCTCGGTGCGGAGGACCCGCAGGACGGGTTCAGGGGGCGGCCGTCGATGGGGCCGGGTGGGGGTGCCGGTCGGGGTTCGTGGCCCCGGCCGGCGTCATCGGGAGAGGATCAGGGCGAGGTGCCGCCACGCCTGGTCGAAGCGCTGGCGGTACACCTCGGGGGTGTAGTGGGTGAGCTGGAGGAACAGGCCGTCCATGATGACGAGCACGAGGGCGGTGAAGCCGTCGGCGTCCCCCGCCGCGAAGGCGCCCGCCTCGACGCCGTCGCGGTAGGTCTGGCGCACGGCGGCGGCGAGGGTGGACTCGGAGTCGAGGAAGATCTGCCGCAGCTGCTCGCCGCCCGGCCCGTACTCGGTCACGGCCGCGCGGAGGCTGAACTCGGCCAGGTCGGGGCGGTCGCGGTAGTACGCCTCGATGCCGCCCAGCAGGTGCTGCAGACGCTCGAGCGGGGCGAGGGCCTCGCCGCGGCGGGCGAGGTCGTCGAAGTAGGCCGTGTGGTCGATGACGACCGCGGCGTAGACCTCGGCGTAGAGCGCGTCCTTGCTGGCGAAGTGCGCGTACAGCGAGGGCGTCTTGATCCCGACGGCCTCCGCGATCTCCCGCAGGCTGGTCTCGGCGTAGCCCTGGCGCGCGAAGATCGTGCGGGCTTCGGCGAGGATCGTTGCTCGGGTCATGGCTGCCTAACGACTATTAGTTAGGCAGAGCGTAACCCCGTGTCTCCCCCGGATGCAAGAACGACCACGCCGACCGGAGACGCGAGAAGGCCCGACGGGCGAGCCGTCGGGCCTTCTGTCGTCGAGTGTCAGGCGTCGACGTCGCCGCGCCAGGCGCCGGTCTCCACGCCGCGGCCCTCGATGAACTCCTTGAAGTTCTTCAGGTCCTTCTTGACCGCGTGCGAGCCGGCGCCGACCAGCGACCCGACCTTCTCCAGCAGCCCCTCCGGCTCCCAGTCCAGCTGCACCGTGACCCGCGTGGTGGTCTCGTCGAGCTTGTGGAACGTCACCACGCCCGCGTGCTCGGTCTCGCCGCCCGTGCTGTTCCACGCGACACGCTCATCCGGGTGCTGCTCGGTGATCACGGCGTCGAACTCGCGCTCCGCGCCACCGACCTTCACCTTCCAGTGCGTGTGGGTGTCGTCGAGCTGCGTGATGGACACGACCTCGTCGAGGAACTTCGGGAAGCTCTCGAACTGCGTCCACTGGTTGTACGCCGTGCGGACGGGAACGTCGACGTCGATGGTCTCGATGATCTGCACCATGGGATGCTCCTCACTGTTCGTCGTTCGTGTGCCTCCATTCAGCCCGGTGCCGCACGGATCGGCGATGGGGTTGACAGGGGCCGCCGCAGACCCGTAGCGCTGCGATGCACCCGCCCCGCCCGGCGGACTAGCGTGGGGTCATGCGCATCCCCGCCGCGATCCGCGCCCCCAAGCGGTCACCGCTGCTGCAGGTGGTCAAGTCGGCGGCCGCGACGATCGCCGCCTGGCTGATCGCCGGGTGGGTCTTCCCCGGTCAGCTCCCCGTGTTCGCCGCGATCGCCGCCCTGCTCGTGGTGCAGCCCAGCGTGAACCAGTCGCTGTCCAAGGCTCTGGAGCGCAGCATCGGCGTGATCGTCGGCGTCCTGATCGCGATCGCGCTCGGGCTGCTGCTGGGCTCGCCGAGCTGGATCGTGCTGCTCGCGATCGTGGTGGCGATGCTCGTGGCCTGGATCCTCCGCGCCTCTCCCGGCACCGGCAACCAGGTCGCGATCTCGGCCATGCTCGTGCTGGCGCTGGGCTCGTCGAGCCCGGAGTACGCGATCGCCCGGATCGGCGAGACGCTGATCGGCGTCGCGATCGGCATCGTCGTGAACGCGCTGATCGTGCCCCCCGTGCTGATCGAGCCCGCGCGGCGGGACGTGGCGCTGCTCGGCCGCGAGCTCGCGGCGAGCCTCGACCGCCTCGCTGCCGCACTGATCGCGCCGCAGACGCCCGAGCGGCTGCAGGAGCTGATGCTGGAGGTGCGCCTCCTGCGCCCCATGAAGGACGCGGCGGAGGCGTCGATCGCAGCGGGCGAGGAATCGCTGACCCTCAATCCGCGGCGCTCGGTGCATCGCGACGATCTGCGCGCGCTGCGCACCCTGCTCGAGAAGCTGTCTCCCATCGTCACCCAGACGATCGGCATGACCAGGGCGTATTTCGACCACTACGACGACGCCCTCGCGACGGAGCCGGCGGTGGCCGCGATCGCGGAGCAGCTGCACCGTGCGGGGCACGACGTCCGCCTCGCGGTGCAAGGTGCGGAGGCGCTGACGGAGCCGGAGGCGCTGACCTCGACGATCCCCGCTCTCACCGCCCCGCTCGTGATCCGTCCCCCCTCGTCGCAGCACTGGATCCTGATCGGGTCGCTGATGGAGGACCTGCGCCGCATCCGGGGCGAACTGCTCGACGAGGACTGACCTCGGGCGCGTACTCTAGCTGCATGCCCGCCATGACCGCCGCGGCCGCCCTCGCCGAGCTGGCGGCGCTCGAGGATCCGAAGCAGCGCGCCGCGAACGAGAAGCGCGGCGACGACCACGGCATCAACCTGAGCCGCCTGCGGGCGCTGGCGAAGACGATCAAGACCGACCAGCCGCTGGCGCGCGAGCTGTGGGCCACCGGCGACACGGCCGCGCGGCTGCTCGCCCTGCTGCTCTGCCGCCCCTCCGCGTTCGACGCCGACGAGCTCGACGCCATGCTGCGCGAGACCCGCCCGCCCAAGGTGAACGACTGGTTCGTGAACTACGTCGCGAAGAAGACCCCGCTGGCCGAGGAGCTGCGCGTGCGGTGGTTTGAGGATCCGGATCCCACGGTCGCCGCCGCCGCCTGGTCGCTCACCACCGTGCGCGTCGCGAAGGGCGGTGAGGGGCTGGATCTGCCGGACCTGCTCGACCGCATCGAGCGCGAGCTGGCGGACGCGCCGGCGCGGCTGCAGTGGGCGATGAACGAGACGCTCGCCACGATCGGCATCTTCCACCCCGGGCTGCGCGCGAGGGCGGTGGCCATCGGCGAGCGGCTGCAGGTGCTCGCCGACTACCCGACGCCACCGGGGTGCACCTCTCCCTTCGCGCCGCTCTGGATCGCCGAGATCGTCCGTCGCCGCGAAGGCTGAGCGCTCCCGCACGGTTCGCCGAATGAGAGGGTAACGTTATACACTTCATGCGTCGCGAGCACTCTGGGGGTGATCGCACAGGGCGATCTCTGCTGCGCGCGACGCGAGAATCTGGGGAGAATCATGGCCACGCAGGATGAGCTGAATCAGCTGATCGACGACATCGCGGGCGACATCAACGGCTTCATCGGCGCCTCGATCGTCGACCTGGAGTCCGGGCTGCCGCTCACGTCGAGCTCGACCCGCCCCGACTTCGATCTCGAGGTCGCGAGCGCGTACAACAGCGAGATCGTCAAGAACAAGAAGAGGACCATCGAGGCGCTCGGGCTCGAGGCGACGCTGGAGGACATGCTGCTGACGCTGGACACGCAGCTGCATCTGCTCAAGCTGATCGACGACCAGCTGTTCCTCTACCTCGCGGCCGACCGGCAGGCGACGAACCTGGCGCTGCTGCGCTCGGCCGTCAACCGCCACGTCGCGGCCCTCAACGCTTGATCGACGAGGCCGTCGGGAACGGCCTCGGGAGCCCGTGGCCGCGCAGGCGGCGCTCCTCGGACACGATGTCGAGACGCTCGCGGTGGCGGCGTCCCGACATGCCGACCCGATATCGCATGATCTTCGCGGGGCCCGTCGGTGCCGGGAAGACGACCGCCGTGCGCGCGCTGAGCGACGTCCCGATGGTCGACACCGAGGTGCCGATGTCGGCGGTCACGCCCGAGGGCGAGGACAAGACGACGACGACGGTCGGGCTCGACTACGGCTCGTGGAAGCCGACGGCCGAGGTCTCGGTGGCTCTCATCGGCATCCCCGGCCAGCAGCGCTTCGCCTCGGCACGCCAGACTGCGACGCTTCCCGGCACCCGCATCCTGCTGTGGCTGCGCGCCGACCGACCGGACATGGCCGCGGAGGCCGAGGCCTGGCTCGCCGAGTTCGCGGGCCAGGAGCATCGGGTGGTCATCGCCATCAGCCACGCCCCCGATCGGACGGTGGGCTCGCTGCGGCGCGCGCTCGCCGAGGTGCTCCAGCGGCACGGGCTTCCGCCCGCTCGGGTGCTCCTCGCCGACGCGCGCGACCGCGACAGCGTGATCCGCGTCGCGTGCGCGGCACTCGACCTTCCTGAGGAGAACAGATGAAGACACACGGAGAGGCGGAGGGTGCTCCGCACGACCCGGCGCGGATGCATCCCGACATCGCCGGCAACTGGACGCTGTGGTCCGGGATCGTGAACCAGTCGGCGATCACCCGGCTGGAGCAGCTGCGGGGGCGCTTCCCCGAGCTCACGACAGCGGTGCTCGGCACCGCGGACGGCCTGCACATCGCGTCGATCGGGATCGAGGCCGAGTCGGGCGACCAGCTCGCCGCGATGAACAGCTCGCTGTTCCGCGTGGCGAGGGCGGAGGCCGACATCATCTCGGGCGGCACGGAGCCGACGCTGTCGGCCATCGTGTCCCTGTCGGTCGAGGAGAGCCAGATGGCGCTGCTGAGCTTCATCCTCGCGCCGTACGGGCAGCTGCTGCTGTCGGTGTCGGCCACCGAATCGCAGCTGGGCGCCGTCATCGTGCACGCCCGTTCCACGGCCTACGAGCTGCTGACCGCCCTGGGCGTCGCGGGATCGACCGCCTGAGGGGTGCGATGATCGAAGGACCATGACCTCCGCGCCGCGTCTCGAGCCCACCACCGTTCTCGACGCGGCCGACCCCGATGCGGTCTACCTCGCCTTCGTGGAATGGGCGGAGTCCACGGGCATCCGTCTCTACCCGGCCCAGGACGAGGCGCTGATCGAGATCGTCTCCGGGCACAACCTGATCCTCTCGACCCCCACCGGGACGGGCAAGTCGCTGGTCGCGGTGGGCGCGCACTTCGCGGCCCTGGTCGGCGGGCGGCGCAGCTACTACACGGCACCCATCAAGGCCCTCGTGAGCGAGAAGTTCTTCGCTCTGGTCGAGGTGTTCGGCGCCGAGAACGTCGGGATGATCACCGGCGACTCGTCCGTCAACCCCGAGGCGCCGATCATCTGCTGCACGGCCGAGATCCTTGCGAACCTCGCCCTGCGGCAGGGTCCCGCCGCCGATGTGGGCCTGGTCGTGATGGACGAGTTCCACTTCTACGCCGACCCCGACCGGGGCTGGGCGTGGCAGGTGCCGCTCCTGGAGCTGCCCCAGGTGCAGTTCGTGCTGATGTCGGCCACGCTCGGCGACGTCACCGCGCTGTCCGCCGACCTGACCAGGCGCACGGGCAGGGAGACCGCGTCGGTCACGGGTGTCGAGCGACCGGTGCCGCTGCACTACTTCTACGAGACGACGCCCATCCACGAGACGATCGACGACCTGCTCAACACCGGCCAGGCGCCGATCTACATCGTGCACTTCTCCCAGGCCGCCGCCATGGAGCGTGCCCAGGCGCTGTCCAGCACCAAGGTCGCCTCCCGCGAGCAGCGCGACGAGATCGCGGCCCTGATCGCCGAGTTCCGGTTCACCACGGCGTTCGGCAAGACCCTGTCCCGGTTCCTGCGCGCCGGGATCGGCGTACACCATGCGGGGATGCTGCCGAAGTACCGCCGGCTCGTGGAGCAGCTCGCCCAGCGCGGACTGCTGCGCGTGATCTGCGGCACCGACACCCTGGGCGTCGGCATCAACGTGCCCATCCGCACCGTGCTGCTGACCGCGCTCACCAAGTTCGACGGCACGCGGATGCGCCAGCTCAACGCGCGCGAGTTCCATCAGATCGCCGGGCGTGCGGGGCGCGCCGGCTACGACACCGCCGGCACCGTGGTGGCCCAGGCGCCCGAGCACGAGACGGAGAACCTGGCCGCGATCCGCAAGGCCGGTGACGACCCGAAGAAGAAGCGGAAGATCATCCGCAAGAAGGCGCCGGACGGCTTCGTGTCGTGGGGCGAGCCGTCGTTCCGCAAGCTCATCGAGCAGACGCCCGAGACGCTGACCTCGCACATGCAGATCACGAGCGCCATGATGCTGAACGTCATCGCGCGCGGCGGCGACGTCTTCGGCAACGTGCGCCGGCTCGTGTACGACAACCACGAGACGCGGGCACGGCAGCGGGAACTGGCGCTGCGCGCGATCGGGATCTTCCGCACGCTGCGGGAGTCGGGCGTGGTCGAGCGCACGCCCGATGGCGAGATCCGCCTCACGGTCGACCTGCAGCCCAACTTCGCCCTGAACCAGCCGCTGTCGCCGTTCGCGCTCGCGGCGTTCGACCTGCTCGACCCCGACCCCGCCGCCGGCACGGGCACCGGTTCGTACGCGCTCGACATGATCTCCATCGTCGAGTCCACGCTCGACGACCCCCGTGCGGTGCTCAGTCAGCAGGAGTTCCTGGCGCGCGGCGAGGCCGTCGCCGCCATGAAGGCCGAGGGCATCGAGTACGACGAGCGGATGGAGCTGCTCGAGCAGATCACGTACCCGAAGCCGCTGGAAGAGCTGCTGGGCGCCGCCTTCGAGACGTTCAGCGCCGCCCAGCCCTGGATCCGCGACTTCGCGCTGCACCCGAAGTCGGTCGTTCGCGACATGTACGAGCGGGCCATGTCGTTCGGCGAGTACGTGGCGTTCTACAAGATCGCCCGCTCGGAGGGCGTGGTGCTGCGCTACCTCTCCGACGCGTATCGGGCGGCCGCGCAGACCATCCCGGAGGAGCGCAAGGACGAGGATCTGCGCGACCTCATCGCCTGGCTCGGCGAGCTTGTGCGGCAGATCGACTCGAGCCTGCTGGACGAGTGGGCGGAGCTGGCCGCCGGGACCGACAACGGCCGCTTCGACCCGCACGGCCACGACGAGCCCGTCGTACCACCGGCGCCGAAGCGCCTCACCAGCAACGCCAGGGCCTTCCGCACGCTCGTGCGCAACGAGCTGTTCCGCCGCGTGCAGCTCGCGGCGCGGGAGGACGTGGAGGCGCTGGCCGCGCTCGATCCCGGCTTCGGCGCGGCGGCGTGGTCGGACGCGCTCGACGCGTACTTCGCCGAGCACGACGAGATCCTGACCGGGGCGGACGCCCGCAGCTCCCGCCTGCTGCTGCTCGACGAGGGGTCGACCGTGTGGACCGTGCGACAGATCCTCGACGATCCCGCGGGCGACCACGACTGGGGCATCAGTGCGACGGTCGACCTCGCGGCGTCCGACGAGGCAGGTGAGGCGGTGGTCGCGGTCACCGCGGTCGATCGGCTCTGAGGCGCGGTCAGGCCTGCATCACCGCGAGCACGTTACCCGCCGGATCGCGGAACCAGCAGATGTCCGGGCCCCTGTCACCGCCGCGCACGATGCCCCGTTCGTCCGAGGGGAACACGTGATCGGGGTAGATCTTGGTCTGCACACCCTTTGCGATGAGCTCGTCGACCGCGGCGTCCAGATCCGCGACCGGGAAGTTCAGGATGGTGAAGCCGGCCGGCTCGTGGTTCGGCTTGTCGTACACGAGGATGCTGCCGCCGCTGGCGAGCCGGATCTCGAGGAACCCCATCGGATTCCGCTCGACGTTGAGCCCGAGGGTGTCGCCGTAGAACCGTCTGGCCGCGTCGAGATCGTCGACACTGAACCCGCTGAACGCGTCTTGCACCGTGAACGCCGTCATCCCTCCAGGATCCGCCTCCCCGAGGGTCCTGTCGACCCCTTCCTCCGCGGCCGGGCTCAGGTCTCCCGCGCGAGGCGGCGGTACTCGCTCGGAGTGACCCGGAACACCTCGCGGAACGAGCGCGCGAAGTAGTTCGCGTCGGGCAGCCCCACCGCGTCCGCGATCTCTCCGACGGGCTCGTCGCTGAGGGCGAGGCGCCGGGCGGCGGCAGACATCCGCAGCTCCCGCAGGAACGCGCCGATGGTCTTGCCCGTCTGATCCTTGAACGTGCGGCGCAGGGTCGACTCGCTCATGTGGGCGAGGGCGCACAGGCTCTCCGGGTCGGGTGTGCGGCGGAGGTCGGCGCGCAGATGCTCGATGATGCGGGTCACGCGCGGATCGCGCACACGCGTGTGCGGGCGCGGCGGCGCGACCACGGCGGTCGGCGCCGTCGAGCCGTTCGGCGCCGCGAGGTCTGCCGCCCGCCCGAGGGCGACGGCGAGGTGCCCCGACACGCGGAGCGAGCGCCCTGGCGTGCGCTGCTCCCAGGCCGCGATCACCGCGTCGACCTGGGAGCGCACGAGCGGATCGGCCCCCGCGTCGGACACCGGCGGCACCGGGAGCTCCCCCGCCACGACCCCGGACGCGTCCACCGAGGCGGAGAACCGGATCGACGCGAACGAGAAGTCGGGCGAGGTGGCCCGGCATGCGAGCACGGCGCCCTCCCGGATGAGCACGAGGTCGCCCGGGCTCACCGTGCGGCGGAGCCCGTCGAACGCGATCTCGCCGGTGCCGGAGCGGATCAGGCGGAGGATCGAGTAGGGCAGTTCGGCGGCGGGGAACGTCCAGGGCTCCGGGAAGCGGAACACCTCCGCGTTGATCACGCTCAGCCGGAACGCGCTCACATCGATCCTCCCGCTCACGCCGAGACCTCGGCCCCCTCCAGTATCTCGGCGACGCGCACCTTGCGGTCCTCGGCGAGCGAGCGGGTCAGGGCGTCGGCGGTCGCGATCGAGAGCCGGGCGGCGGAGCCGTCCGTCAGCGCCGCGAACTCGGGCTCGGGGTCAGCGCCGGTGAGCAGTCCGTGGAAGTACTCCGTCTCCTGCTCCACGATGCCGGTCAGCCACAGCGGCGGCGTGGTGGTCGGCGTGCCGTACATGATGCCGCCGTCCATGCTGCTGGAGGCATAGATCGCGGTGCGCTGCGCATCCTCCTCCTCGTTCCGGTGCAGCAGGAACCGCTCCTCGGTGCCGGAGTGCCGCACGGTCACGCCGGTGTCGGTCATGTCGATCATGGCGGCGCCGAGCGTGCCCTGCACCAGCAGGTAGTGCTCGGGCCAGCGGAACGCCGAGCCGTACTCCAGCGTCGCGAACGAGCCGTTCTCGAACTCCAGCGTGATGAGCAGCAGGTCGTCCTCGTCGCCGAAGTGCTCGCCCTGGTGCGCCACGTTGCCGCCCACCATGGTCGCCGTCTTCGGCGTGCCCATGATGAACTGCACCACGTCGAGCTCGTGGATGTGGTGGTACAGGTGCCCGCCGGACAGCTCGCGGCGCTTCTTCCACGAGATCGTGTCCTGCGGCTCCTCCCAGCCGTTGCGGGCCGCGCGGCAGTACAGCACGTCGCCGAGCACCCCGTCGGCGATCAGCCGCTTCACCCGTCGCACGCCGTTCATGAAGTTCATGACGTGGCCCGACATGAGCAGCACGCCCGCACGCTGCGCCGCATCCACCATCGCCGAGCAGTCCTCGTAGGACAGCGCCATCGGCTTCTCGCAGAAGATGGGCTTGCCGGCCTCCGCCGCCTGCACGACGGCCTCGCGGTGCGCCCAGTTGGGCGACGCGACGATCACCGCGTCCACGTCGTCGCTCTCGCACAGCTCGCGGATGCTCGCGGTCGGCACCGCCCCGAGCTCACGGCGGGCGATCTCGGCGTTCTCCGGGTCGTAGACGCGGCTGATGCGGGCCCCTGGCTGGCGCAGGAAGCCGCGCCCGAGCGCGAGCCCGAAGTAGCCGGAGCCGATCAGGCCGTAGCGGATGGGACGGGGATGTGCTGACTGGTTCATTTGACGGACCCCTCCGAGAGCCCGGCTGCGATGTGTCGTTGGATGAGCAGGAAGAAGAGCACGGACGGGACGACCACGACCACGGAGGCCGCGAGCATGGCGCCCCAGTCGAGCACCTCGGAGCCGCTGAGCGAGTACAGCGCGACCGTGATCGGCATGCGGTCGCTGTCGTTGATGAACAGCAGTGCGAAGAGGAACTCGTTGAAGGAGTTGATGAACGTGTAGATCGCGGTGGCCACGATCCCCGGGGCGACGATGGGCGAGGCGATGGTCGCGAACACCCGGAACCGACCGGCGCCGTCGACCTGCGCCGCCTCCTCGATCTCCAGCGGCACGGTCTGGTAGAACGCCGTCAGCATCCATACCGCGTAGGGGATGGAGAAGGAGAGGTACGCCAGCACCAGGCCCGCATACGTGTTGATGAGCCCGAGCGAGATCATGATGAGCGTGTACGGCACGGCCAGCAGGATGGGCGGGAACATGTACGTGCTGATGAGGATCTGGGTGAGCTTCTGCCCCACGCGCGGGAAGAACCGCACGATGCCGTAGGCGCACGTCGTGCTCACGACGATCGTGACCAGGGTGGTCGACAGGGCGATCAGCAGGCTGTTGCCGAGGTTGCCGAGGATGCCCAGCTCGAACAGCACATGCGTGTAGTGGTCGAGTGTGAAGTCGGTGGGCCAGAACCCGATCGGGTCGGTGGCGAGCTCGGTCGAGCCCTTCACGCTGGACAGCAGGATCCACAGCAGGCGGAACACCCACACGACGGCGAGCACCGTGAGGAAGGCGTAGGCGGGGGCGGCCGCGAAGCGGCGGGCGAGGCGGCGGTTCATGAGGCGTCCTTCGTGTCCCAGCGGTTCAGCAGGCGGAACGCGAGGGCTCCGAGGGCGAGCAGGAAGACCAGCAGCAGCACGGTCACGGCCGAGGCGACGCCGAGCTGCTGGAGTCCCCAGCCGGTGCGGTAGGCGAAGATCGGCAGCGTCTCGGTGAGCCCGGCGGGGCCGCCGCCCGTCAGCAGGAACAGCAGTTCGAAGTTGTTGAAGACCCAGATGCTGCGGAGGATCACGAGCAGCCCGATGACCTTCTTCACGTGCGGCAGGGTGATGTACGCGAAGCGCTGCAGTCCGCTCGCGCCGTCGACGGTCGCCGCCTCGAACTGCTCCCGTGGCACGGTCTTCAGCGCGGCGAGGATGTTGACCATGAACAGCGGGGCGCCGAACCAGATGTTGATCGCGAGCACGGTCGCCATCACCACGTCCGGGTTCGACAGGAAGCTGACGTTGCTCTCGGTGAGACCGAGGCGCGTGAGCAGGTTGGGCAGGAACCCGTAGACGTCGTTGAGGATCCACCGCCAGCCGAACGCGATCACGATGGCGGGGAACGCCCACGGGATGATCAGGAGCGTGCGGAACAGGCCGGTCAGGTGGCGGATGCGGTTCAGAGCCAGCGCGGCGAGGAAGCCGATCACCAGCTGGCCGAGGATGGACGCCACCGTCCACAGGATCGACGTGCGGAACGCGTTCCAGAACTGCGGGTTCTGCAGCACGGCGACGAAGTTGTCGATGCCGACGAAGTCGAAGTCCGTCCGCAGCAGATGCCGGTCGGTGAAGCTGAAGAAGATGCTCGAGACGACCGGATAGAACAGCAGCGAGACGACGACGAGCAGCGACGGCAGGATGAACAGCAGCCCGGTCAGGTGGACGGTGCGGGTGCGGGTGCGCATGGGGCTCCTCGGGTGGAGCCGAGGGCGGTGCGTGCGGCAGCACCGCCCTCGGAATCGGTCAGAACGAGACGCCGGCGGTGACGAAGAGCTGGTTCAGCTGGTCCTCAGCAGCCTTCGCGGCCTCTTCGACGTCGGCGCCGTTCAGGACGATGTCCTGGAACATCTTCTCGATCACCGCCTGACTGGTGAGGATGCCGGACTGCACGAGCGGCCCCTCCTCCATCCCGATCGCGGTGCCCATCGGCACGGCGTCGCTGATCACCTGCACGCTGTCGGCGTGACGCTGCAGCGTCGCGTCGTCGAGGTACGCCTCGTTCTCGGCGATGTCCGAGAGCGCGGGCAGCATGCCCCCCGGGACGGAGTGCAGGAACTCGATGTAGTCCTCGTCCTGGTACAGGAACTCGAGGAACGCGGCCGCCTCCTCCTTCACGTCGCTGCGATCCCACACGACCGTGGCGATGTTGCTGGTCTCGCCGCCGTAGAGCTCGTCGTCGGCGTCGAGCCGCGGAAGCGGCGCCGCAGCGATCGCGTCCTCCAACTGCGGCGAGGTGCCGGCCACCCCGGAGATCTGGAAGCCGGAGTTGAAGTCGAAGGCGGTCTTGCCCTGGTAGAAGAGCGTCGCCTGGTCGAGAACGTTGTAGTTGACGCTGCCCTCCGGGGAGGTCTTGTCGTACAGGTCGACCCAGTACTCGATGCCGTCGATGGCGGCGTCCGACGTGAGGTTGGCGCGGCCGTCCTCGTCGAGCAGCGACTCGCCGGCCGACTGGAGGTAGAAGTTGAGGAAGCGCGCCGACATGAGGTCGTTCGTGCCCATCGGGACCGACAGGCCGTACTGCCCGGGGGCGGCGGTGAGGGCGACCGCGGCCTCCTTCAGCTCGTCCCAGGTCTGCGGCACCTCCAGCCCCGCGGCCTCCAGCAGATCGGTGCGGTACCACATGACCTGCGCGTGCGAGTAGAGCGGCATGGAGTAGCTGACGCCGTCCAGGGTGCCCTCGCGCAGCGCGGCCTCCGAGAACCGGTCGCGCCCGACCGCGTCGATGACCCCGTCGAGAGGCGCGAGCGCACCCACGTTGATCATCTCGACCACCTGGTTGGGCTGGGCGGTGGAGAGGTCCGGCACCTGGCCCGCCGCGAGTCCGGTGGTCCACTTCGTCTGGAACTCACCCCAGCTGAAGGTCTCGATGCGGATGTCGACGTCAGGGTGCTCGGCCTCGAACTCCTCGGCCATGCGCTCCATGTACTCGGCGCGAGGGCCCTGGGTGAAGCTGTGCCAGAAGACCACCTCGCCGCTGAGCTCACCGTCTCCTGCTGATGCGTCGGCGTCTCCGGAGGCGCTGCCGCAGGAGCTGAGCGCGAGGGCGGCGACCGCGGCGGCGGCGGCCGCGGGCAGCAGGCGTCGGGAGCGTCGGGATCCCTGTGCGCGGGTGGTCGTGGCCATGGTCGTACTCCTTCGTCGCGGTGGCACAGCTCGGAGTTCCGACGCTAGATATCAGACATCTGATGTGTCAACACGAGCGCAGCGCAATCGACCGCGCACGATGCTCCGTGACCGTCTCGTGCTAGCACCAGGCGCTCACGACCCCCGCTGAATCCGCCGTCGCTGCGGCGCCTGTCACAGCGCCGCCCGCACAAGCCGCGTCATCAGGTCGACGTACGGGACCCCGGCCGCGGCGAACATGCGCGGCACCTGCGAGGCCGCGGTCAGCCCGGGCATGGTGTTGACCTCGTTCAGCACGGGTCCCTGCGGCGTGAGGAAGAAGTCCATGCGCGCCACCCCCGCACAGCCCAGCGCGTCGAACACCGCGATGGCCGCCCGCTTCAGTGCCGCAGCCTCGGCCGCATCGAGCTGCGCCGGCACCGTGAAGCGCGCGGTGCCGTCGTACTTCGTCGCGGTGTCGAACAGCCCGGGCGCGTGGATCTCCAGCGGCGGCGCCGCCCACCGCACCCCGCCCCTCTCGCGCAGCACCGCCACGTCGATCTCCCGGCCCCGCACGACCTCCTCCACGAGGATCCGGCGGTCGAGGGCCGCCGCGGCGCGCAGTGCGGGCAGCAGTTCCGCCTCCGTCGACACGAGCCCCACGCCGTGACTGGATCCGGCTGACACGGGCTTCACCACCGCGGGACCCTCGAACTCCAGGTCCCCGATGTCGTCCGCAGAGATCAGCCGGCCGCGCGCCGTGCGGATGCCCACGGCCGCGGCGACCAGCTTGGTCGTCCACTTGTCCATGCCCACGGCCCCCGCCCGCAGACCCGACCCCACGACGGGCACTCCCGCCAGCGCGCACAGAGCGGCCAGCGCACCGTCCTCCCCGAGTGCGCCGTGCACCGCCGGGAACACCGCATCCGCCTCCGACACCAGGCGCAGGGCGTGGTGCAGCGACAGCGCGGCATCGCCGCCGGCGGGCAGTCCGTCGCCGCGCCACACCCCGTCCCGGCCGATCGTGACACCGGTCACGGCATACCCGCCCAGGCGCAGGGCTGCCGACACCGCGGCCGCGGAGGCCAGGGACACGTCGTGCTCCGGGTTCTGTCCGCCGCCGATCACCAGCACCGTCGCACTCATGCGATTTCCCTCCTGACTCGCGGCCCGACACCGGTCACGATGGTGTGCGGGATGCTGCCCGCCCACTGCGCCCACTCGTGCACCGAGGGCACCGCCCCGCCCTCCGGCCCGAAAACGGTCGCGGTCGCCCCGTGCGGGAACCGCCGAGACCCCGTGTCGACCACGAGCTGATCCATCGACACCCTCCCGATGAGCGGATGCCGCGCGCCGCCGATCTCCACCGCGGCTCCGGGTGCGACCTCGCGCGGAACGCCGTCGGCATAGCCCACACCCACCACCGCGAGATGCGTCTCGCGCGCCGTGACCTGGGTGCCGCCGTACCCCACGGCCGTGCCGGCCGGCACCAGAGCGCTGTGCACGACCGGCGCCGTCCACCGCGACGCTCCCGCCAGTGCCACGGTGCCGGACGGGTCGATGCCGACCAGACCCGCCCCGACACGCACCAGGTCGAAGTGCGTGGCCGAGTCGGTCAGCGCGCCCGCCGTCGCCGCGAGATGCACGAGCACGGGACCGAGCCCGGCACGGAGCACCGCATCCCGGCCGTGCCTCAGGCGCAGCACCGCCGCCGCGTTGGCCGCGGGGTCGGCCTCGTCGGCACGGGGCAGGTGGCCCATCACCCCGACCACCTCCACACGCCCCCGCGCGGCGCGGGCCAGACGCAGCAGCTCCGGCCAGTCGCCGTGCGGGCAGCCCCCGCGTGCCATGCCGGTGTCGAGGTGCAGGTGCACGCGCACGGGCGAGGACGCGGCGGCGATCAGCTCCCGCAGCTCCTCGACCGACCCGACGGCGATGTCGACCCGGTGACGGGCGGCCTCCGCCGCGTCGATGCCCGCGGTGTTGAGCCACGACAGGATCGGCACCGTGAACCCCGCCGCGCGCAGCGCGACCGCCTCCGCGACCTCGGTCACTCCGAGCCACGTGGCACCGGCCGCCAGCGCCGCCCCGGCCACGGTCACCGCGCCGTGGCCGTAGCCGTCGGCCTTCACGACCGCCATGACGGCGGCCGTGGTGCTCTCGCGGACCCGTCGGACGTTCGCAGCGACGGCGTCCGGCAGCGTGACCAGGGTCGACGGCACCATGCGCGGCAGCGCGGGGTGGGACGGCAGGAGATCGGGCGACGACGGCACGGATGGCGGCAGCACGGATGGCGACAGCCCGGAAGACGTCAGCCCGGATGGCGACGTCAGCGCGGCTGACGCCCGCACGGAGGGGCCGCCGGGTGACGTCGTGGCGCTCATCGCTTCGTCCTGGGGTCGGCGGTGGGGTCGGCCAGCAGCTCCGGGCAGCCCTCGTCGGCAGCCGCGGGCCGCAGCTCGTAGTGCCAGGACTCGTTGGCGTAGATCTGGCAGAGGCCGTAGCGCCAGCCGCGCTGCACGAGCCAGTCCAGGGCGGGGAGCGGGCCGAGGTCGACGGCATCGCCCGTCACGTGCTCGCTGGTGTCCGGCGTGGCGACCCACCGACGGGCCTCCTCCTCGGAGCCGTACTCGGTGATCGCCTCCTGCAGCATGTGCTCCTGCAGAAGTGCGGAGCGCCAGCCGCTGTTCACGAGGATCGTCACCCCGTCGTGCTCGGCGTCCACGGCGGCACGCTGCAGGGCCGCACGCAGTTCGGGGTCGAGGTTGCCGATCGCCGCCCTGTCCTCCTCGAACACGGTCGGCTGGTCGCCGTCGCGGATCACGCCGTCCGCCTCGCTCGGCGCGACCGGCGACCCGACGATCCCGGCAGGCGGCACCGGCGTCGGCGCGGGAGACGGTCCGCCGCGCTGCGCGTCGGCGAACGCGACGGACAGCGACTGCTGCACGGCGAACGCGGCGATCACGGCGAGCGCGAGGGCGACGGCGGTGGTGACGAGGCGCCGCCGGCGACGGGCGCGCGACGGACGGGGGACGGTGGGGACGTTCATGCTCCCAGTGAAGGAGGGGCGCGGTTGCCGGGGCGTATGCGCTTTTCCATACGCTCGCGATATACCGCGGTGCGTAGGATCGCACCCATGCGTGTGCTGATCGTCGAGGACGAGCCCTACCTCGCCGAGGCGGTGCGGGACGGCCTGCGCCTGGAGGCCATCGCCGCCGACATCGCGGGCGACGGTGACACCGCGCTGGAGCTGCTGAGCGTCAACGCGTACGACATCGCCGTGCTCGACCGCGACATCCCCGGGCCCTCCGGCGACGACATCGCGCGTTGGATCGTCGCGTCCGGCAGCGGCATCCCGATCCTCATGCTCACCGCGGCCGACCGGCTCGACGACAAGGCGACCGGCTTCGAGATCGGCGCGGACGACTACCTGACCAAGCCGTTCGAGCTGCGCGAGCTCGTGCTGCGGCTGCGGGCACTCGACCGCCGTCGGCAGCGCGCGAGGCCGCCCGTGCTCGAGGTCGCAGGTCTCCGGCTCGATCCGTTCCGCCGCGAGGTGTACCGCGACGACCGCTACGTGGCCCTGACCCGCAAGCAGTTCGCCGTGCTGGAGGTGCTCGTCGAGGCCGCGGGCGGTGTGGTCAGCGCCGAGGAGCTGCTGGAGCGCGCATGGGACGAGAACGCCGACCCGTTCACCAATGCCGTGCGCATCACGGTGTCGTCGCTGCGCAAGCGCCTGGGCGAGCCCTGGGTGATCCGCACCGTGCCCGGGGTGGGCTACCGGATCGGGGCCGAGGCGGATGCCTAGGCGACGGGGCATGAGCGCCCGCCTGAAGCTCACCCTCAGCTACGCGGGCATCGTCGTGGTCTCCGGGCTGCTGCTGCTGGCCGCCGTCGCGGTGTACCTGCTGCGCTACGTCCCGGACGTGCAGATCGTGGCCGACATCCGCGTACCCAACCGCTCCGACCTGATCCGGGCGTTCGTGCCCGTGGCCGCCGCGGTCATGGTGGTCCTGCTCGCGATCGGTCTGGGCGGCGGGTGGCTGCTGGCCGGGCGGATGCTGGCTCCGCTCGACCGCAT
Organism: Microbacterium sp. p3-SID336; assembly: GCF_025143365.1. GTDB lineage: Bacteria > Actinomycetota > Actinomycetes > Actinomycetales > Microbacteriaceae > Microbacterium. The sequence continues at coordinate 25,697 of NZ_JALXPE010000026.1, forward strand.
CGGCGACGCCGCCCGCCTCGCCGCGCAGGGATCGCTGTCCCACCGGGTGCGTCTGGAGGGTCCCCGGGACGAGTTCCGCGACCTCGCCGACGTGTTCGACGGGATGCTGGAGCAGCTGGAGGCGCACGTGGCAGAGCAGCAGCGGTTCGCGGCCAACGCCTCACACGAGCTGCGCACCCCGCTCGCGATCTCGCAGACGCTGCTGGAGGTGGCCCGCGACGACCCCGACCGCGACGTGGACGCCCTGATCGCCCGGCTGCGTGAGGTGAACACCCGCGCGATCGACCTCACCGAGGCGCTGCTCCTGCTGAGCAGGGCCGAGCGTCGCACGTTCCCGCGTGAGCTCATCGACCTGTCGCTGCTCGCGGAGGAGTCCGTCGAGGTCCTGCTGCCCCTGGCCGACCGGCGCAGGGTCTCGGTCGAGGTGGGCGGCGTCGCGGCGCCCGTGCTCGGGTCGAGCGCGCTGCTGCCCCAGCTCGTGACGAACCTGGTGCTCAACGCGATCGTGCACAACCTGCCGTCGGGCGGCGCCGTGGCCGTGCGGACGCACGCGATGCCGCACGCGGTGGCACTCGTGGTGGAGAACACGGGGGAGCGGCTGTCGTCGCACCGGGTCGCCACGCTCGTCGAGCCGTTCCAGCGCGGGGCCGAACGCACGCGCGACGACCACGCGGGCGCGGGGCTCGGACTGGCGATCGTGCAGCGCATCACCGACACGCACGGCGGCACCCTCGTGCTCACGCCGCGCGCGGAGGGCGGCCTGGTCGTCACGGTATGGTTCCCGTACCCCGCGCCGCTGCCCCCGGCGGTCGGCTGAGGCCACAGCGTCTCGCCGCGTCGAGCCCGCACGCTAGTCTTTCGACATGACCACCGAGGAGCCGCGCGCACGCGGTGTCATGTCACGCCGGACGATGATCCACGCGGCCTGGGTCACGCCGGTCATCGCGTTCTCCACCGCGACCCCCGCAGCGGCCGCCTCGCTCGGCACACCGGAGCTGACGCTGAGCGCCTTCGCCCTCGATTCGAGCTATGCGTGGGGGACCGTCACGTTCTCCCGCAGCGGCGAGGTCGATCTCACCCAGGCCTTCGACTTCCAGGGCGAGAGCGGGACCGGCTGGGAACCGATCCTCACGGGACAGTCGACGAACTCGTCCGGCTATTACGCGAGCACGCTGCCCCGGACCACGCTCGCCGCGTACACGCAGATCCGTGCGGTCGCGGTCGCCGCCGGGTTCGGCCCGGTGGCGAGCGCGCCCGTCGCACTCACCGACATCTGGGCCTGAACCGACATCTGGGCCTGAACCGACATCTGGGCCTGAACCGACATCTGGGCCTGACGCGTCACCAGGGGCTGGGCTCGTAGTCCTTCAGGAAGACGCCGTGGATGTCCTCGCCGGCCTCGCCGCGCACGATCGGGTCGTACACCCGCGCAGCGCCGTCGACCAGGTCGAGCGGGGCGTGGAACCCCTCCTCGGCGAGCCGCACCTTCGTGTAGTGCGGGCGCTCGTCGGTGATCCAGCCCGTGTCGACCGCGGTCATCAGGATGCCGTCCTTCTCCAGCATCTCCCCCGCACTCGTCCGGGTGAGCATGTTGAGCGCGGCCTTGGCCATGTTCGTGTGCGGGTGGCCCGGCCCCTTGTAGCGGCGCGAGAACTGCCCCTCCATGGCGGACACGTTCACCACGTAGGTGCGGCGCGCCGGGGAGGCGGCCATCGACGCGCGCAGCCGGCTGATCAGCAGGAACGGCGCCGTCGTGTTGCACAGCTGCACCTCGAGCATCTCCAGCGGATCGACCTGGTCGACCGACTGCACCCAGCTGTTCACGCGGTTCACGTCGGGCACGAGACCGCCCGCGTCGATCGCGGTGCCGTCGGCGTGCTTCTCCAGCGACGAGGAGCCGGGGGCCATCGCGAGCCGTGCGAGGTCCTCCGCCGTGAGCGCCTGGCCGCCCTGCTCCGCGACGGTGCCGCCGAGCGCCGCGACCGACAGCAGCGGGTGCGCGTCGACCGACGCCTGCAGCGCCTGCGGGTGCGGGTCGGCCGTGTGCCCGAAGGTCTCCATCTCCGGCAGCGGCCCGTCCGGCAGCGGCTGCAGCTCGGCGTCCGCGAGCAGCGAGTACGCGCCGGGCGAGCGGCGGACGGTCTGCGCCGCGTTGTTGATGAGGATGTCGAGCGGCCCCTGCGCCGCGACCGAGTCGGCCAGGCCGATCACCTGCGCCGGGTCGCGGAGGTCGATGCCGACGACACGCAGCCGGTGCAGCCAGTCGGCCGCGTCGGGCAGGGCCGAGAAGCGCCGAACGGCGTCGCGCGGGAAGCGGGTCGTGATGGTGGTGTGCGCGCCGTCGCGCAGCAGCCGCAGGGCGATGTGCATGCCGATCTTGGCGCGGCCGCCCGTGAGCAGCGCGCGCTTGCCGGTGAGGTCGGTCCGGGCGTTGCGCTTGCCGTGACTGAAGCGAGCGCAGTCCGGGCACAGCTGGTGGTAGAACGCGTCGACGAGCGTGTACGGCTGCTTGCAGATGTAGCAGTTGCGCGGCTTCAGCAGCTCGCCCGCGATGGGCGCGTCCACGACGCTCGACGCGAGGTCGTTGCCGCGGGTCTCGTCGTCGATGCGGTCGGGGGCGCCGGTGGCGGTGCGCGCGACCACGGCCTTGTCGGCCTCGGCGATCGCGTCCCTGATCTGCTTGCGGCGGACGCGCTTGACGTCCTTGAACATGGCCGCCGTCGCCTGGCGCACGGCCACGAAGTCGGGGTGCTCGTTGTCGATCAGGTGCAGCTCGCGGAGCACGCGCAGCGTGGTGGCGAGGTCGTCGGGGTCGATGCCGAGGCCCGGGTCGGGGGTGGTGTCGGGCGCGTCGGTCATTGTGCCGATTTTACGCGAGCGACCTGAGTGCCCGGCGCTCCGGCGGCTGCTGCCCTGCCGGGTCTTGATATGCAAGTACACACTTGCCTATTATGACGGCATGACCGATCTGTTCCACGCGCTCGACGACGAGACGAGACGTCGCATCCTCGACGAGCTGTCGGCGCGCGACGGACAGACCCTCTTCGAGATCTGCACGACCCTGGCGATGCGACACGGCGTGACGTCGACCCGTCAGGCCGTCTCGCAGCACCTCGCTGTCCTCGAGTCCGCCGGACTCGTGTCCACGGAGCGGCGCGGCCGTTCCAAGTTCCACTACTTCCACCCCGAGCCACTCGCCCGCATCGCCGAGCGGTGGCCGCAGACACGGAGCACCCCATGAGAATCGAACTGACCAGCATCTTCGTCGACGACCAGCGCGCGGCCCTCGCCTTCTACACCGATGTGCTCGGCTTCACCAAGAAGCACGACATCCCGCTCGGCGACGCCGCCTGGCTTACGGTCGCCTCGCCCGAGGCGCCGGATGGACCCGAGCTGCTGCTCGAGCCCTCCGGTCACCCCGCCGTGAAGCCCTACCGCGACGCCCTCGTCGAAGACGGCATCCCGCTCGCACAGTTCTCCGTGGACGACCTCGCGGCCGAGCACGAGCGCCTGACCGGGCTCGGCGTCGTGTTCACCCAGCCGCCGACCGACATCGGCAGCGCCTGGGTCGCCGTGCTCGACGACACCTGCGGCAACCTCATCCAGCTCGTCCAGCTGAAGAGCGTCTGAGCGACTAGGCGATCCCGCCGCCGTCGACCACGAGCGCCGAACCGGTCACGTACGAGGAGGCGTCGCTCGCCAGCCACACCACGGCCTGCGCGACCTCCTCGGGCTCGCCCATGCGGCGCAGCGGGCGGTCGGCGGCCTCGGCGAGGAACGCATCCGCGTCCTGCGAGAGCTGGCGGGCCTCGTCACGGAGCATCCCCGTGTTGACGTCGCCCGGGTTCACCGAGTTCACGCGGATGCCTGCGGGGCCGTGGTCGATCGCGAGGGCCCTGGTCATGTTGACCACGGCGCCCTTCGAGGCGCAGTACGACAGCGCCCTGCCGCCGCCCTTGAGGCCCCAGCCCGAGCCCGTGTTGACGATCGAGCCGCCGCCCGCCGCCTCCATGATCGGCACGACGTGCTTGCACATCAGGTAGATCGCACGCACGTTCACGCCGAACACGAGGTCCCAGTCGTCCACGTCGATCTCCACGGCGGTCTGCCGGCGGATGATGCCCGCGTTGTTGAACACCACGTCGACCCCGCCGAACTCGCCGACCGTCGTGGAGACGACGCGCTCGATGTCCGACTCGGAGGAGACATCGGCCGGGATCGCGACCGCACGACCCCCGGCATCGCGGATCTCCGCCGCCACGGCCTCCGCGGCCTCGCCGTTCAGGTCGACCACAGCGACCGCCGCGCCCTCCTCGGCGAGCGCGAGGCACGTGGCGCGGCCGATGCCGCCCGCGCCTCCGGTGACGATGGCCTTCTTGTTCTCGAGTCGCATGGGGGTTCCTTTCGGGTCAGACGGGAGAGAGTTCGGGAGCGGTCACAGGGTAGAGGCTGCTCGTGCCTGGTCCGGTGACGATGCGGATGTGGCCGGAGAGCCGCGCGTCGAGCTCGCGGTCCCCGGTGTCGACGAGCAGGGGCTGACCGTGCAGGTCGATCAGCTTCTGCTCCGGGGCCACCACGAGCAGCGGGTCATCACCGAGTGCGCGCAGCACCGCGGCCGAGAGCTGCTGGTTGCCGCGGCCGAGCAGGAAGCCCTGGCCGCCGATCACCGTGACGACGGCCTGCGCGGGGCCCTGGTCGAGCTGGGCGCGCAGCTCCGCCTCGCTGGCGCCGCGGAGCAGCAGCCGTCCGTCGCGCACGACGTCCACACCCAGCGGCGTGCCCTCTACGCCCAGCTGCCGCGCGATCTCGGCCGTGGTGCCGCCGGGGCCGAGCAGGTAGCGGACGCCCGGGCGCATGCGGGCGACGGCTCCGCGGGCGGCGGCCTCGACCGCCGCGGCCTCGGTCACCGGTGTGGGGGCTTTGCGCGCCTGCGTGCGCCCCGCGTGGACGGGCACCCGGAGCAGTCCGTACAGCGTCGGCTCGACCCTGGCTCTGCGCAGCGCGGCCTCGTCGACGTCGAGCACCTCGCGCTCCGCCGTCGGCAGCGGCCCCCGGTCGGCCCACTCCGCCGCGACAGCCCCGGCCGCGCGCGGGCTCACCGCGAACACGGGCGAGTACATCTTCACGCCCGCGGGGACGCCGAGCACGGCCGGCGGGGGTGGCGTCGGTGCGCGTTCACAACTCAGGAGAACCGGTGCAGTTCGCCGCAGATCCAGCGCTTCCACCACAGAGCCCGTGTACTTCTCCTGAGTTGTGAACGTGGAGGTCGCGAGCCCGAGCCCCGCGACCGCGTCGCGCAGGGTGCCGTCGCCGCCCACCACCAGGATCAGCGTGGCCCCTGCCGCCGCCAGGGCCGCGACCGCGCGGGACGTGTCGGCCGCCTCGGTCGGCGCTGGGGCGGACGGGGCAGGGGCAGCGGGGGCGGGGGCGGCCGGCGCGGGCGCGGGGGCGGGGGTGTACACGACCCGGGGCTCGAGTCCGGCGACGCGCACCGCGTCGGCCCCGAGGGCCCCGGCGGCGGTCAGCACCTCCAGCCCGGGGTGCTGTGCGGCCAGGGTCGTCAACGCCAGGATGGCCCGCTGCGGCGCGCGCGGGACACCGCCGCGCGCGACGGCGAGGCGCTGCACCTCCGGCCCGTCGGAGCCGGCGAGACCCGCGGGGCCGCCGACTCCGGCGACCGGGTTGACGACCAGTCCGATCACGACGCGACGGCCTCCGCGGCGCCGAAGTACTTGCGGCGGTAGGCGCGCCAGGTGATGGCCCAGCGCTCGGGGTCGTCCAGGTCGTCGTGGTGCGTGTGGTGCACAGTCTGGTTGTGCGGGGCCGTGCGCACGATCTCCGGGGTTTCCCTGGCCTCGCGGGCGACCTCGGCGAGCGTGGCCGCGTATTCGTCCAGCTCGGCCATCGAGTAGGACTCCGTCGGCTCCAGCGTGAACGGCTGCGGCACCACGTACGGGTGGTGGCTCGTCCAGTAGTGCATGCCGAAGTCGGACATCCGGACGCCGATCTCCTCCGACGAGACCCCCGTGTCCTGGTACAGCTCCTCCCAGGAGTAGCGGACCTGCTCGATGCGGCGGCGACCCGTGGCATAGGGCGCCGAGGCGCCGGGGATCGCGAGGACCTTCGCCATCAGGTAGTTGTTGTTGAGCACCGCGGTCTCCGCGGCCGCGAGCAGCCCCTCCGCACCCAGGGCCATGATCCAGGAGTAGGCCTTCACGAGCGCGGGGATCACGCCGAAGAACGGGGCGACCGCGCCGATGGACTGCTCCCCCGCCTCCGCGACCCCGAAGGCGCCGTCGTCCTGGCGTACTACGCGGGGTCCGGGAAGGAACGGGGCCAGAGCCGCGCTCACGGCGTTCGCTCCGGAGCCGGGTCCGCCGCAGCCGTGGGGCGTGCCGAAGGTCTTGTGCAGGTTGAAGTGGCACACGTCGAAGCCGGCGTCGCGGGCCCGGGTGATGCCGAGGATGCCGTTCGCGTTGGCCTGATCGTACGAGGCGAGCGCGCCCACCGCGTGCGCGGCGTCGACCCACTCGCGGATCGCGGGGTTGTAGATGCCCGTGTCCTCGGGGTTCGTGACCATGATCGCGGCGGTGCGCGGGGACAGCGCGGCTTTGAGCGCGTCGAGCGAGGGGTAGCCGTCGGCGTCCGGGTAGACCGTGATGACCTCGTAGCCCGCGGCCTTCGCGGCCGCCGCATTCGACGGGTGGCTGAAGATCGTGGTGATGACCTCGCGGCGCTGCTCGGCCTCACCGTTGGCCTCGTGGTACGCACGGATCATGGCGATGTTCGCCCAGATCGCCGCGGAGCCGCCCTGGGTGTGCAGCGAGACCTCGTCCATGCCGGAGATCTCGGCGAGCATGCGCTCCAGCTGCCAGACGATCTCCAGCACACCCTGCGCGTCGGCCGGGTCCTGGTGCGGGTGCATGGCGGTGAGCTGCGGGGTGCCCGCGAGCTGGTCGTTGATCTTGGGGGCGTACTTCATGGTGCAGGTGCCCTGGCCGATGTCGACGTTGAAGTCGGCGCCGAGGTTCTCCTGCGACAGGCGGAGGTAGTGCTTGAGCACGCGCATCTGCCCCATCTCCGGGAGCGCGGGCGGGGTCGGGCGACGGAGCGACGCGGGCAGGTCGGCGACCACGTCGCCCACCTGGGCGCGCACACCGGGCTCGACGGCGGAGACCAGCACGCCGCGCTCGCCGGGGGTGGACAGCTCGAAGATGATCGGCTCGTCCCAGCGGGCCTGCTGGAAGCGCCGGAGCGCGGGCTTGGGGGCGACGGGGAGGCTCATCGGTTCTGCTCCTCTGCGAGCTCGGGGGTCACGACCGCGGCGAGCGCGGAGGCGAGTCGGTCGATGTCGGTCTGGGAGGTGAGCTCGGTGACGCAGACGAGCAGGCGGTGCTCGCCCACCACGACCCCGGGCTCGATGCCCTCGGCGCGGAGCGCCGTCACGACCTCCGCCGCGGGGAGCGGCAGCGTGACGGTGAACTCGCGCAGGTGCACGGCGGTGTCATCGAGCGCGACGCCGGGCACCGCGGCGAGGGCCTGCTGCGCGTAGCGGGTGCGGGCGAGCAGCACCTCCCCCAGCTCGGCCATCCCGGCGGGGCCCATGAGCGCGAGGTAGACGCCCGCGGCGATGCCCCACAGGGCGGCGGCGGTGCCGACCCACTCCTTCCCCTCCTCGCGGTGCGCGAAGGACGTGCGGTCGTAGGCCACGTCGCCGAAGCCGTACTCCCCCTCCACGTCGGTGGTCGCGAGGCCGAACAGGCGCGACGGCATCTCCATCACGAACGCCGGGTCGTCGTGCACGGCGATGAAGCCGCCGTGGGCTCCGCCGAACCACTGGTGCAGCCCGAGGGACTGGATGTCGCCCGTGACGATGTCGGCTCCGGCGAGCGCGGGCGGTGCGAGCACGCCGTAGCCGATGGGGTCGGTGCCCACCACGAGCACCGCGCCCGCGGCATGGGCGGCGTCGGCGAGGTCCTGCAGGGCGGCCTCGACCGCTCCGGTGGCGCTGGGCGTCTCCACCCAGACCGCGGCCACGTCGTCGCCGAGTGCGGCGCGGACGGCTGCCACGTCGGCGGTGCCGTCCGCGGCGCGCACGTGCTCCAGCTCGAGGTGCGCCCTGACGTAGTCGCGCACCTTGGAGAACTTCGCGGGAAGGACGTCGCTGACGACGAGCACCCGCGGGCGGCCGGTCATCCGGCCGGCCATGGCGAGCCCGGTCGCGGTGGCCTGGTAGCCGTCGTAGGTCGGCACGTTCACCACGTCCATGGCGAGCAGCTCCGCCATCAGCGACTGGTACTGGAACAGGGCCTGGAAGCGGCCGTGGTCCTCGTAGGGCTCCCCGGCGTAGGCGGTGAGGAACTCGCTGCGCCCGATGACCTCGTCGACCACGGCGGGCACGTAGTGGTTGTAGACACCCGCGCCGAGGAAGCTCAGCCGTTCCTGCGTCGAGCGGTTCCTGGCGAGCAGGCCGCGCACGTGACGCGCCAGGTCCTGCTCCGCGACGAGCGGGGCGGGCAGGTCGAGCGGGCGGCCAAGGCGCAGGTCGGCCGGCACGTCGGCGTAGAACTCGTCGACCGAGGCGGCCCCGACGGCCGCGAGCATCGCGGCGCGCGACTCCGGCGCGGTGTTGGGGATGTACGGATGCACGAACGGGGCGGTCATGCGTCCTCCTTCACGGGGATCGGGGTGGCGGTGGGGATGGTCTCGGAGCGCGGGGCGGCGAGCACGGCGACGCCGTAGCGGCCGAGGTCGATGCGGTCGCGGTGGGTCGTGCCGGTGAGCAGGTCGACGGCGGGTGCCGGGATCTCGAAGGCGACAGGGGTGCGTCCGTGGTTGAGGTAGAACGTGTAGTCGGTGGTGTCGTCGGCGCGGGTGACCACCTCCACGTCGAGGTCGATGCGGTCGCGCGCGGGGAGCCCTGCCGTGCGCAGCACGTCCCGGAAGAGCGGCAGCAACCCGTCGTGGTCGATCATGGCGCTCACGTACCAGGCCGCACCGCGGCCGAGCGGGCGCCGGGTGATCGCGGGCAGGCCGTCGAGCTCGCCACCGGCGTACACGCCGCGCACCTCCACGTCGGCGTCGGCCTCGATCCACTCGCTCCAGCTGGGCACGGTCAGCGTCTCGTCGGCGTACGCGATCCGCTCGGTGAGGCCGTCGGCGAGCGGCCACTGCTCGTCCACCTCGATGCCGAGCAGCCGCCGCAGGGGTCCCGGTGCGCCGCCGTCGTGCACCTTCTCGGTGGCGTCGACGACGCCGGAGAACGGTCCGACCACGACGTGCCCGCCGCGCTCGACGAAGGCCGTGAGGGCTGCGGCGTGCTCCGGTTCCGCGATGTAGAGGTTCGGCGCCACGATCACGTCGTAGCCGTCGAAGGGGCCGGCGGCGCGCACCGCGTCGACGGGCTGCCCGAGCGCATACAGCGCCCGGTGCCAGGCGCGGGCCTGCTGCGCCCACTGCAGCCGCTGGGAGGGCAGCGACTCCGCGGCGCTCGATCCCCACCAGGAGTCCCAGTCGACCACGAGCCCGACGCGCGAGCGCACGCGGGTGCCGCGCACGGGTTCGAGCTTGCGCAGCTCCCACCCGAGGGCCTTGGTCTCCTGGAAGCTGCGCGACCGCTCGCCGCGGTGGCCGAGCATCGAGGAGTGGAACTTCTCCTGCCCGTACTTCGCCTGACGCCACTGGAAGAACATGACGGCGTCGGACCCGTGCGCCACGGCCTGCAGGCTCTCCACGCGGATCTTGCCGGGGGCCTTCGGCACGTTCACGTCGCGCCAGCTGGTGGCGCTCGCGGAGGACTCCAGCAGCAGCCACGGCTGCCCGCCCTTGAGCGCGCGCATGAGGCCGTAGTTGAGGGCGGCGCCCACGTGCGAGGTGGGGTCGGCGGGGTCGGGGTAGGCGTCGTCGGTCACCACGTCCTCGACCGCGGCGAAGTCCCAGTAGTCCAGGTCGCGGAACATGCTCATGAAGTTCGTGGTCACCGCGATGTCGGGCGTGACCTCGCGCAGCACGTCGATCTCCAGCTGGAACAGCTCCAGCAGCGCGTCGGAGGAGAAGCGCTCGAAGTCGAGCAGCTTGGTGGGGTTGACCGGTCCGGGGGCGCGTTTGGGCGTCTCGATGTGGTCCCACGACGTGTAGCGCTGACCCCAGACGTTCACGCCCCAGGCTTCGTTGAGCCCGTCGAGGTCGCCGTAGCGCTCCTGCAGCCAGCGCCGGAAGTGGCGGGCCGACTCGGGGCACCAGCACCGCGAGGTGTGGTCGCCGTACTCGTTGGAGATGTGCCACATCGCGAGTCCGGGGTGGTCGCCGTAGCGCTCGGCCATGGCCCGCGCCATGCGCGCGACGTTCTCGCGCCAGATCGGCGAGGAGGGGCAGTAGGTCTGCCGGGAGCCGAACTCGAGCCGGTGCCCGTCGGCATCCCACGGGGCCATCTCCGGGTGGGCGCGCAGCAGCCAGGAGGGCGGGGTGGCGGTCGCGGTGGCGAGGTCGATCGCGATGCCCGCGTCCCAGAGCAGGTCGATGATCCTGTCGAGCCAGCCCCAGTCGTAGACGCCGGGCTCCGGCTCGAGCTGCGGCCAGCTGAAGATCGGCAGGCTCACCATGTTCACGCCCGCTTCGCGCATCAGGCGGATGTCCTCGTGCCACGTCTGCTCCGACCACTGGTCGGGGTTGTAGTCCCCGCCGAAGGCGAGTGCGTCCAGGCGCACGCGACGGATCGGCTGGTCGGCGCGGGGTGCGGGCACGGGTGCTCCTCTCTGAGGCACGGCCGGGGAGCGGCACTCTGGTGCATTTCCCCGTTCAGCTGTATTCTGTATACACACACTAGGTCGCTGGTCAGGATGGCGTCAAGCCATAGGCTGACGGGCAGGCGTCAGAAGGGGAAGGCATGGCGATCGAACGCAAGAACCTGCGCTCGCAGGTGCGCGAGGAACTGCTGACCCGCATGCGCGCCGGGCTGGTGCAGCCGGGCGAGGGCATCAACGAGGTGCAGCTCGCCACCGAGCTCGGGGTCAGTCGCACTCCGCTCCGGGAGGCGCTCATCGCCCTGGAGTCCGAGGGGCAGATCGAGAGCGAGAACGGCAAGGGCTTCCGCTTCGTGCCGCTGAGCGCTTCCGAGTTCCGCGACCTCGCGCCCGTCATGGCGGCACTGGAGAGCCTGGCACTCGAGCTCAGTCCGCCAGAGGAGCTGCGGGCGATCGGCGCCCGGCTGAAGGACATGGCCGACGCGTTCGCCGACGAGCTGGTCGAGCATCAGCTCGTCATCACGAAGGACGACGAGTGGCACAGCCTCATGCTGTCCGCCTGCCCCAACACCCGGCTGCTCGCGGTGATCGAGAGCGTGCGCAGCTCCTTCCACCGCTACGAGTCCCTGCTCGTCCCGGAGGACGTGAAGGTCGAGCGCGTCGCCGCCGAGCACGCCGAGATCGCCAGGCACCTGGCCGAGGGCGACGTGCCCGGCGCGATCGAGGCGCTCAAGCTCAACTGGACCAACGGCATGCAGCGCATCCTCGACAGCGCCACCAGCAGCTACTTCACCGCCTGACCCGCGCCCCCGCACGGCTCAGGCCGACAGGGTCACGGCGAGGTCGACGAAGAGCGCGGCCGACCAGCCGAAGGCCGTCGTGGCCGTGCGGGCCTTCTGCCCCGTGCGCGGGTGGAAGTACTCGTGCGGACCGCCGCCGTGGATCACGAGCGCCACGGTCTGCTCGCGCAGCTGCCGTGCGCGCTCGGGGTCGCCCGAGGCCTCCAGCCCCTCCGCGACCAGGGCGGCCGTGTTGATCCACACCGGCCCGCGCCACATCCGCTCCTCGGAGAAGTCGGGGTCGGACGCGGCCACGGTCGGCAGCCCCCAGGGCAGCGCGAACCGCTCCGTGTCGTCCACCGCGGCACGCAGTGCGGCGGCGATCGGCTCCGGCAGGGTGCCGGTGAGCAGCGGCATGAGGCCGACGACGGTGTCGCTGCGCAGCGTCTCTCCCCCGCCGAAGGCGAGGAAGCGTTCGGCGTCCGCATCCCACATCCGCAGCAGGAGCTCCTGGGTCGCGGCAGCACGGGCGTGGAAGCGCGACACGTCGGCATCCGGCTCGTAGCGGGAGAGGAGGGCGGCGAGCTCGCGGTCCTGGCGCACGAGATACGCGCCGAGGTCGGGTGCCGCGGTCGGCAGCGGCCCGTCGAAGATGGGGCTGTCGTCGAGCCCGGACGAGTACGGGTGGCCGTACTCGGGCATGCCGTCGCCGTCGAGGTCGCTGTCGGCGAACCACCAGTCCTGCGAGCGGATCACGGTCGCGAGCTGCCGGCGGACCCACTCCGGGGCGTCCTCCGCGTCGAGCACCTTCCGCAGCGCCCAGGCGGCGAGCGGCGGCTTCGTCAGGGGCACGGGTGCGGCGGGGTCGGCGATCTGCGACCCCGCGCGGCGCAGGTTCGCCCTGTCGCTCTCCGGGAGGTCGTCGCTCGTCGCGAGCACCCCCTCCTCGTGCACGACGTCGGGCAGCTGCCCGTTCGGCTGGGGGAAGCGGAACGCGATGTCGAGCTGCTCGCGCGCCAGGGCGGGGTCGCCGTGACGCAGACCGACCGCGATGAAGTACGCGTCCCACTGCCACAGCCCGACGTAGCCGATCTTCGACGGCACGATCGCCCGCGCGTCTCCGAGCGAGGGCAGCTCGACGATGTTCGCCCCGAGCACCCACCAGCAGAACGCGGTCATCTCCTGCAGATCGTCCCGCACACGCGGGCAGCGGGCGAACCAGTCCCGCCACACCTCCGTGGTCGCCGCGAGCGCCTCGGCGTGTTCGCCGGGCTCGACCGTGACGGAGCGGTCGGCGCCGATGTGCAGGCGGAGGCCAGGGCCGAGCGCGTGCTCCTCGATCCGCCCGTCCGGGTGCGTGAGCCGCACCCGCAGGCCGGGGTGTCCACCGAGGCTCAGCGTCGCAGGATCGGCGAACGTGAGCGTGGCACGCACCTCCGGTTCCTCAGCCGGCGCAGCGAGAGGAGGGCCCCCGAACGCGATCCGCTCGGGCCGCACGTCCGCCACGGGAAGCACGGCCCCGTCCGGGTCGAGCACCTCCACGAGGTCGAGCACCCGGCAGTCCGACAGCCTCCGCTCGTACTCCGAGGTGTGCACGCGCACGCCGTCGCCCTCGCGGAAGACGAGCACGCGCGAGCGGGGCAGCGTGAACGGGGCGGTCACGAGGTCGAGGTGCCGGCCGGCGAGCCCCGCGAGATCGAGGGCGTCCGTCATCATCGGCCTCCGAGGCCGGAGGCGGCCATGCTGTTGAGGATCTTCCGCTGTCCGATCACGAACACGATCAGCATCGGCACGGTGGCGATCGCCGACGCGGCCATCACGAGCCCGTAGTTGATCGAGCCGAACTGCCCCTGGAACGAGGTCAGCAGCAGCGGCACCGTGAAGAGGTCGGGGGTGTTCAGCAGCACGAGCGGGAAGAGGAACGCGTTCCACACCCCGAGCGCGGTGATGATGCTGAGCGCGGCGAGCCCGGGCTTGAGGTTGGGCAGCACGATGCTCCAGAAGATGCGCCAGCGGCCGGCGCCGTCCACCAGCGCCGCCTCCTCCAGCTCCCGCGGCAAGGCCAGCACGAACTGGCGCATCAGGAACACGGCGAAGGGGTTGGCGATCATCCCCGGCACGATCAGGGCGAGGTGGGAGTCCACCCACCCGATCTGCGACATCAGCAGGTAGAACGGGATCAGGGTGACCTGCGCCGGGATCATCTGCGTCGCGAGGAACACGATGAACAGCACCTTGCTGCCGCGAAAGCGGATACGCGCGAACGCGTAGCCCGCCATCGACGCTGTGAGCAGCGTGCCCACCACGACGAGCACGGCGATGTAGGCGCTGTTGAGATACGCCTGTCCGAACGGCACCGCGTTCCAGGCGTCGGCGTAGTTCTGCACCGTCCACGGGTTCGGCAGGAACTCGAGCGGGTTCTTCAGCAGCTGCGGCAGCGTCTTGAACGACGTCAGCAGCATCCACACGAAGGGGAACACCATCGAGATGCCGGCGATCGTGAGCACGATGTGCAGCGCGGTCGCGCCGAGGCGTCGGCGGGCGCGGTCGGCGCCGGGTCCACCGCGCCCTCGACGCCGGTAGCCCGGTGCGGTGATCGCGATCGTGGAGTCCGTCGCCGGGGCGTGCGGCTCGGCCAGGGAGGGGGTCTGCAGGGTCATGCCGGGTCATCCTCGTAGTGGACGAACTTCTTCTGCGCGCCGAACTGGATCGCCGTGATCACGAGCGTGAGCACGAGCAGGATGATGCTGGCGGCACTGGACGGACCGAACTCGAACCGCCCGAAGCCGAGATCGAAGATGTGGTACACGATCGTGCGGGTGGCGTTGTCCGGCCCGCCGCCGGAGACGAGCACATAGACCGTGTCGAACGTCTGCAGCGAGGAGATGAACGCGATCACCGAGGAGAAGAACACGATCGGTGACAGCAGCGGAAGGCGGATGGACGTGAACAGCCGCCAGGCGCCGGCACCGTCGATGCGGGCGGCCTCGATGACCGCGGGCGAGATGTTCTGCAGCCCGGCCAGGAAGATCACCACGTTCAGGCCCATCGACGACCAGATCGTGACGATGCACACCGCGAGCAGCGCGAGCTTCGGGTCCTGCAGCCAGTCCGGCGGCGTGATGCCGAACACCTCGGCGATCGTGGTGGACAGCAGTCCGTCGGCGCGGAACATCTGCTGCCAGATCATGGCGACCGCGACGGTCGAGGTCACCACGGGTGCGAAGAACAGGATCAGGTAGAGCGTGCGGGTCTTCAGCTTCTCCAGCGCCACCGCGACGACGACGGCGAGAGCCAGGCCGATCGGCACCGTGATCAGGGCGATCAGAAGCGTGTTGAGGATCGCCCTGCCGAGCAGGGGGTCGGTCAGCTGCTCGGCGAAGTTCGCGAAGCCGACCCACTCGAGGTCGCTCAGGCCGTCCCATTCGGCGAAGGCGAGCACGAGGCTCGCCGTGAACGGCAGGAGCACGAAGACTGCCATGCCGAGCAGCTGCGGCGCGACGAAGACGTAGCCCCAGCGGCGGTCGCGGCGCCGCCATGCGGCCTCTCGGCGCAGGGGCGGAGCGGATGCCGCAGGGTCGACCTGCGGCATCCGCCCGTTCTCGGTGAGAGTGGTCACCGGCCTACTTCTCCGACCGTTCCGCGACCACCTCGGCGATCGTGTCGAGCGTCGTCTGCGCGTCGACCTTGCCCTCGTAGAGCTTCTGGAACTCCTCCGCGATGGCGACGGGAAGCCCGGGGATGCGGGCCTCGGCGGGGTAGTCCTCGAAGCCGATGTCGCGCATGTCGAGGAACGTCTGGGCGTGTGCGGGGTAATCGCCCTCGAGCACGACCTCGTCGGCGCCCTTGATCGACGGCACCGCGTTGCCGCCGCCCTCCAGGCGGAACGTCTGCCCCTCGGCCGAGAGGAACTCGGTCCAGAACGTGAACGCCGCGTCCTTGACCTTGGTCTTGCCGTTGATGGCGAGGAACGAGGTGGCGACGCCGGTGGGCGCCTCTTCGCCGTCCGGGGTGGGCCAGCGCACGATGTCGTAGCTGTCCTGCTCGCCCGCGGCGCTGACCGTGCCGATCGTGTAGCGGCCCTGCACGAAGAAGCCGGCCTTGTGCGTCACGAACACGCTGTCGGCCCCGGCGCCGTCCGGGAGGGTGTCGGCGACGACGAAGGTGCCGTCCTGGAACAGCTCGCCGAACTGCTGCATGGCCTCGACGGTGTCGGCGTCCTCGTTCGCGACGAACGCGCCCTTGTCGTCGTAGGGCGCGTCGAGTCCCTGCGACGAGAGCCAGCTCCAGTGCGTGGCCCAGTAGTTCCAGTACATGGTGCCGGTGAGCCCCGCGTCGTTAAGGGCGGCGTTCATCTCCAGGAACTTGTCGGTGGTCCACTCACCGTTCTCGGCGAGGGTCGCCGGGTCCTCGGTGATGCCGGCCGCGGCGAGCGCCTGCTTGTCGTACCAGAACACGTCCGGGTTGGAGTCGTTGGGGGCGGCGTAGACCTCGCCGTCCTTCTCGGCGGCGCCGAACAGCCCGGGGAAGAAATCGTCGTAGGCGGTCTTGCTGTCCTTCGAGTCCATCAGCTCGCGCAGGGGCATGAGCCGCTTCGAGTCGACGAACTGTCCGATCATGTCGTCGCCGACGTAGAACACGTCGGGGGCGGTGTTGCTGGTGAGCTGGGCGAGCAGCTTGGAGTGGTAGTCGCCGTACCCGGCGACGGGCTGGAGCTTGACGGTGATGTCGGGGTGACGCTCCATGAACTCCTTGTTGAACTCCTCGTAGCGCGTCAGCTCCTCCGGCGTGCCCCAAGTGGACCAGACGACCGTGGACTTCCCGTCGGCGTCGACACCGCCGCCGCCACCGCCGCCGCTGCATGCGGCGAGTCCGAGTGCGAGCGCTCCGACGGCGCCCAATGCCAGATACCGTGTCGCAGAGCCACGTGCCATCTCGCTACCTCTTTCGTCATTGAAGATCGGGTCGGGATCGCCCCGTGGGGCTCACCAGTATTCTGTATACAGAACGCAATCCTGTCAAGATCGAGACGCGAGCGCGCGGCTTGGCGGCCATCGGGCCCCGACCGCGCGCCGACTCGCAGGAGCTCGGACCCCCGCACACGCGAACGAGCGCCCGGCCTCGCGAGAGAGGCCGGGCGCTCGGGACGCTCCGCGATCAGTGCCCGGCGGTGCCGACCACCACGAACTCGTTCGGCACCACATCGAGCGCCGTCTCGGCGACGATCTCCCCCGAATGCAGGTCGACCGCGACCATGCGACTCTTCGCCGGTTCGGTCACGTAGGCGATGTCACCGACGACGCGCAGCCCGGGATGCGGCTCCTGCCACTCGGTCGGGCTCTCCCACGCATCGATGACGCTCCAGGAGTCCTGCACCTCCCCCTGCTCGTCGAGCACCGTCAGGGAACCGTCGGCCCCCAGCACGACGACGTCGTCGTGCGCGCTGCGCCCCACCCCGCGCCAGGTGTATTCGACCCCCTCGGGAAGATCGATCACCGAAAGCTCCCGCGAGGCGGTGTCGATCCGCACGAGCTGAGACAGGAAGTAGCCCTCCTGGTCGGGGTCCGTCTTGTAGTCGCCGAACGCGATCGCGCTCGTGTCGGACACATACGCGTTGCCGGTGCGGCCGAAAGCGTCGGGAGCCACGAGCTTGGTGAAGGCGCCATCCGCGAAGAGCAGCACACCGTCCTCGCAACCGAACACCACGGCCTCCCCCTTCAGCGCGCCCTCGCCGTGCACGTTCGGGCACTCCTCGCTCCGCGTCAGCTCTGTGCCGTCCGCCGCCAGGTGCCGCACCCCGCTGCGCGACTCGGCGGTGCCGAGTGTCGTCAGCACGGAGCCGTCGGAGAGTTCGAGCGCGACGCCGTGGTGCGCGGCCTCCGAGGTCACCGTGTCGACCGCCGGGAGCGTGCCGGTGCCGATCGCGTCGGTGTCGAAGATCCGCACCCCACCGGTGCCGTCGTCGAACAGCGCCGTACGACCGGCATGCGGCGTGGCGTGGCCGGCTGCCACCGCGTCGAAGACCTCGCCGGTGAAGGCGACGGCGCCGGAGGCGAGCCCGGTGTCGAGCACATGGAAGCCGTCCTCCGCGGTCACGAACACGTGGCCATCGTGGTCTCCCGCGCCGTTCACGCGCAGGAACCCGTCGAGTTCGGCGTCCCCGATCGGCGCGAGCGTGTCCCCGTCGAGCACGAGGATGCCGCCGTCGTAGGTGAGGGCGACGCGGGTGTCGGCCGGATGCTGCTCTCCCGCGGGGGCAGTCGTGTTCGCGGTGGAAGCGCTGCCGGCACATCCGGCGAGCGCCACGGCGGCGAGGGCGCCGAGTGCACCGATCGCGAGGCGGCTGCGGGTTCGGGTCATGGTTCTTCTCTCTTTCTGGGGGGATGCGCGGATGCGCGGTGACGACCGCGGTCGTCGCGGACTGGGGTCAGCCGACCAGCTGGACGAATCGCGGATCCAGCTCGTCGAACGTGCGGATGGTGCGACCGTCGTCGACGTCGATCTCGTGCACGGCACCCGCCGCGGGATCGGTGACGTAGGCATGGGTGGCGTCGATCAGCAGGTGGATGCGGTCGCGCAGCGCGGGGTCGGCGACCGCATCCGCCAGCACGGGCTCGCTGCGGGCGAGCACCTCGCCGTCGGGCGCCAGCACACGGACGCGCCCCTCGACGTCGATGACGACCGTGCGGCTGTCGTCATCGCCGAGCGCGGCCGCGCGCACGAGCGGGGTCTGGGAGGGCAGAGCCGTCCAGGCGCGCTGGCGCACGTCGAGCAGCCAGGCCGTCCCGTCCACGGCGACCCCCGCGAGGTCAGGGCGGTCCGTGCGCCCGCTCAGGCGGCCCGGCATCGTGGAACCGGGCGGCGCGAGGATGCTCTCGCCGACGACTGTCCCACCCACTGCGCGCGTGAACAGCACGGCACCGTCGCGGCAGGCGTACACCGCGCCGACCCGGGTCATGTCGGCATCGAGCGCTGCGACGTCGGGGCCGGCGGCGGCGGCGAGGCCGGAGGTGAGGGCGGAGGTGAGGGCGGGATCGGGGGTGAGACCGGCGGCGTCCGCGACGGGAGCACTGGCATCGGCTGCGACGGGATCGGTGAGAGCGTCGGCGTCCGCGACCGGAGCACCGGCATCGGCTGCGACGGGATCGGTGAGAGCGTCGGCGTCCGCGACCGGAGCACCGGCATCGGCTGCGACGGGATCGGTGAGAGCACCCCCGGATTCGGCGATTCCGGCGGTGCAGAGCAGAGCGGTGGTCGAGTCGGGCACCCCGTCTGCGTCCACGACCCGGATCGTGCCGTCGGCGGTCGGCACGAGCAGATGGTCGGCGAACGGCAAGACCGGCCCGGCGTGGGGAAGGTCGAGGCGCGGCGCTCGATCGACGCCGTCCCCGAGTTCATCGTGGACGAGCACCACGACCTCTCCGTCGTCGAGACCGAGTGCCGTCCGCTGCCCTGCAGAACCCGCGTGCGTGGCGCCCGCACCCGCCAGGGTGCCGAGCAGTCGAGGCTCTCCGCGGAAGGAGTGGGTGTGGTCGCCGTGCGGGACGGTCCACCGGGCGGTGTCGATCACCTCGACGGCGGCGGCGGCTCCCGAACCGCGAGTGCGGAAGACGAGGCGCCCGTCCCCGGTCACTGCCGTGACGTCGGCCTCGGCCGCCGCGAGAGTCCGGCGCTCCTCGGTGTCGAGATCGAGAAGGGTCGCCTCGCCGTGTTCGTCGGCGATCACGAGCGCGCGGGCCGGTGAGGCCACCTCGACGGCTCCGGCCGCCCCGACCCCGTGATCATCGGCCGCGGGGGTTCCGGAGGACACGGCCGACGGCACCGGCGCGCAGGCCGAGGCGGCGAGCGCGACGGCGAGCGCGGAGGGGAGCAGGGCAGCACGGCGGAGCAGCGAGAGGTTCATGTTCCTGCCACCTTATTGATAACGATTCTCAATCTCAAGCGCGCCGACAACGTCCCTCGCCCGGCGTAGGGTCGCAGCATGAGCAGCGCAGAGCACTTCCCCCGTTATGGCGTCGTCCCCTCGTACCTGCTCGCGCGGCTGGCCGCCTCCGGGCGGTTCCCCAAGGCGGCCGCAGCCGCCCGCCAGACGCTCACAGCGGGCCGTCCGCCGTTCCGCGCCCGCATCGACCTCTCCATCGACGCCAACGGCGACCTCGTCGCCCAGCTCTCTGACGCCCCGAACCGCACGATCAGCGATGCCGGCAACACCCAGCAGCTGCCGGGAGCGGTCGTCCGCACGGAAGACGACGACCCGGTGCACGACACGGCGGTCAATCAGGCCTTCGACGGCCTCGGCGCCACGTTCGAGATGCTGCTGGCGGCGTTCGGCCGCAACTCCCTCGACGATGCCGGCGCGCCGCTCGACGCCACGGTCCACTACGGCGTCGACTACGACAACGCCTTCTGGGACGGCGAGCGCATGGTGTTCGGCGACGGCGACGGCGAGGTGTTCCAGAGGTTCACCGGCTCCCTCACCGTGATCGGGCACGAGCTCGCCCACGGGGTCGTGCAGCACACCGCCGACCTGGAGTACCAGGGGCAGCCCGGTGCGCTGAACGAGTCGATCGCCGATGTGCTCGGCGCCCTCACCGAGCAGTACGCGCTCGGGCAGACCGCCGACCGTGCGAGCTGGCTCATCGGGGCGGAGATCTTCACCGACGCGGTCGAGGGCTCCGCGCTGCGCTCCATGATCGCGCCGGGCACCGCCTACGACGACGACGAGCTCGGGAAGGACCCGCAGCCCGACCACATGAGCGGCTTCGTCCGGACGACGGAGGACAACGGCGGGGTGCACATCAACTCCGGCATCCCCAACCGCGCGTTCGCCCTCTTCGCCCGCGACCTCGGCGGCAACGCGTGGGAGCGCGCGGGCACGGTCTGGTACCGGGCGCTCACCGGCGGGCTGTCCCGCACCGCCACGTTCACGCAGTTCGCCGACGCCACGCTCGCGGCGGCGGCAACGGTGGACGCCGAGACCGAGGCGGCGGCTCGACGCGCGTGGACCGCCGTGGGAGTCTATGAGGGTGACCGACTCCCCTCCACCGACTGACGCGCGAGTGGTGATCGCGGTGGTCCGCTCGGGCGGCATCGCCGGGATCCGTCGCCAGTGGCGCGTGGAGGCCGAGCAGCCCGATGCCGACGAGTGGATCGACCTGATCGACCGCTGCCCGTGGGATGCCGAGCCCGATGAGAGCCGCGGCGCCGACCGCTTCGTCTGGAGCATCCGCGCGCGCACCCCCTCCGAGCGGCGGGAGCGGGAACTGCCCGACTCCGCGATCGACGGCCCCTGGCGCACCCTCGTCGACGCCGTACGGCAGGCATCGCGCTGAGCCCCCTCCCCGACGCGTGAGTGCGCGCCCTGGAGCAGCACCCACGCCGCAGATCCAGCCCCGCGTCGCGCGTCCCCGCCACATCTCCGCGACATCGACGCGACAGTGCGACCTCGACGCGACTCCGCGACATCGACGCGACTCCGCGACCTCGACGCGACAGTGCGACCTCGACGCGACTCCGCGACCTCGACGAGCACGGGTGCACGGTCGCAGATACGGCCCCGCGTCGCACGCACCCGACTCATGCGTGCGACCCCGACGCAACAGTGCGACCTCGATCAGCACGCGCCCCAGAGAATCCGGTGGAATCGGACGCAGACGGCGGCGCGGGGGTCATGATGGAGGGCATGGGACTCTTCCAGCAGCGACCCGAAGAAGAAGAGAAGCAGTGGGCTCTGCCTTCGGAGCCGCTCGAGCGCTCGGAGGCGGAGCAGCTCGACACCGCCCCCGCCGTCGACCCGCTCACGCTCGGCCTGGGCGCGGATGCGCCTTCTTCGGTCAGTTCGATCGTGTTCCCGGTCGCCCCGCCCGCGCCCGAGGCCGAGAGCACGGAGAACGGCGAGCCCGAGGACTGACACCGCTCCCGCCTCGCCCGGCCGCGTCCTCCCTCACCGATACGGTGGAAGGATGACCATCACCGCCGCCGCAGACGGCTCCGCCCTGGGCAACCCCGGCCCGAACGGCTGGGCCTGGTACATCGACGACGCCAACTGGGCGGCCGGCGGCTCCCCCCACGGCACGAACAATCAGGGCGAGCTGCGGGCGGTGCTCGAACTGCTGCGCGCGACGGCCGGCACCGACGAGAAGCTGCTGATCGAGTGCGACAGCCGGTACGTCATCGACTCCGTCACGAAGTGGATGCCGGGGTGGAAGCGCCGCGGCTGGCGGAAGTCCGACGGCGGCGCCGTGCTCAACCGCGACCTGCTGGAGGGCATCGACGAGGCGATCCGTGGCCGTGATGTCGAGTTCTCGTGGGTGAAGGGGCACGCCGGACACCCGCTGAACGAGGCGGCCGACGAGCGCGCGAATGCCGCCGCCAAGGCCTACCAGCAGGGACAGGAACCGCGCCGTGGCCCGGGCTTCACCCTCGCGACCGACGCCGGTGCCGCGGTCGCCGCCTCCGCCGCCGTCGCCGCCGGAGCCACGAAAGCCGGAGCAGCGAGCGCCGGAGCCACGAACGCCGCGAGCACCGGAGCATCCGCATCCGCCACCGCACCGACCACCGCAGGCGGCGCACCATCGACGCCGGCCGCCGCCCCTCGCACCGCACCGACGTCCACCGCCCCGGCGCCCGCTGCCGCCGCCGCGACGTCGGCAACCGCCGACTCCCCGTATGCGCTGCCGCTGTGGGCCGAGCCGTCGGACCTGCTCGACGGACTCGACGCCGCGCAGGACGACCCGATCGTGCTGCAGCTGCCACTCTCGGCCGACGAGCACGCGCGCCTGCGGGACCGTGCCGAGGCCCAGGGCGTCACGCTCGAAGAGGCTCTTCGCCGCCTGATCTGACGGACGATCGCCCGCCGACGGCCGTCGTACGAGCCTGGATGCGCGTGCGCGCGGTTCGGCTCCGTAGACTCGGCGGATGGCGAAAGGGACGGTGACGCAGCGGTGAAGCCCCGCACCGTCTTCGGTCTGCTCCGCCTCGGCGCGGCCGCGATCTGCCTCATCGCCCTCATCCACCGACTGAGCTGGGGGCTCGCGTCGAACACGATCGCGAGCCAGAACTTCTTCGCCTACCTCACCAATCAGTCGAACATCGCCTTCGTCGTGCTGCTGACCATCGCAGGGGTCCTGGCACTGCGTCGCGCCCGCGACCCGCGCTGGCTCACCGTGGCGCTGGCGCTCGTGCTGACCTGGACGATCACGGCGGGCCTCGTCTTCGCGATCCTCGTCTGGCAGGCGGGCGTGCGCGGCATCCGCATCGATGTGCCGTGGTCGGATCAGGTGCTGCACTTCTATCTTCCGGCGGTCACGGTCGCGGCGTGGGCCCTGGCGCCGGGGCATCGCTCGGTGCCCTGGCGCGTGGTGCCGCTGACGCTCGTATACCCCGTGTTGTGGGGGATCGCGACGTTGATCCGCGGCCCGCTGATCGGCTGGTATCCGTACTACTTCCTCGACCCCCGACAGGTGAGCGGGCCGCCGGAGTTCCTCGTGTCGTGCGCGATCGCGCTCGCGTCCTTCGCGGTGGTCGCGACCGCCCTGGTGCTCATCAGCCGGATGCCGCAGCCCCGGGCGCTGCGGGACTCCGACTCCCGGGATCCTGAGCCGGGCGACCCGCCCGATGCGAACCGCGCGCGAGACAGCGAGGAGGGCGAGCTGGTCTCGGCGAACGCGGGTCAGAGGTAGAGCGCGAGGGACTCCAGCGCCGCATCGAGCGCCGCGTCCTCGTCGAGCTCCGCGAAGTCCGCCGCGGCGGAGCCGCCCACGATGCCCACGAGCACGTTCTCCCCGGTCGCGGGGCGGAGGTTGATCCAGGTGGGGATCAGCGCATCGGAGCCGACGGCGTGCCACACGGCTTCCTCGTTGTCCCAGAACGCCTCGTCCCACCGCAGCCACACGGTCTCGATCGCGCCCATGCCGAGCGCGGAGATCGCGCCGCGGTTGCCGAAGGGCAGCGGCGGGTCGAACTCGATGCTGCGATCCTGCAGCACACCCAGGGGCACGGTCACCACGACCCGGTCGAACGACAGCGCCTCGCCCGTGCCCAGTCGCACGCTCACTCCGGAGTCGTCGTAGGCGAGTCGCGCGACGGGCGAGTTCAGCCCCACCTGCACCCCGTCGAGCGCGTGCTCCACGAACGGGACGAGACTGTCGCGCGTGGCCTTCGGGTCGCCCGTGGGCAGGGGCGGCGCGAACCAGCTGGAGAGCGCGGTGGCGTCGGCGCCCGTGCGAGCGGCGAGGATCTGCAGCAGCGCGGCGATGCCGGGGTCTGCGGGGTCGACGCCCGCGACGGTCAGCGCGTCGGTGACCGAGGTGTCTTCGGGGGCGGCCTGTGCGGCGGCGAGCGCTGCCGTGACGGGCTGCGGGTCGACGGGGTCGATGTCTCCGTCGGGGGTCTGCCACAGCTCACCGGCCAGGTCGACGATGCCGACGTCGCCACTGCTCAGCCGGTCGAGCACCTCCGCGTCGTCCGCGCCGAACAGCCATGCGCCGAGCTGCACCGGCAGCGGCCAGGAGTCGTCCGTCACGGATTGCACGCGGCCGCCGACGCGGTCGCGCGCCTCGAACACGGTGACCTGCATGCCGCGGTCGGCGAGCAGCGCGGCCGCCGTGGCGCCGGCCAGGCCCGCACCGACCACGGCGATCCGCTCGCCCGAGCCGGCGGGATCCATCAGCTCCTGCACGACACGCTCTCCCGAGGCGATGGCCCCGCGGACGGTGCCTGCGGCCTCCTCGGCCGTGGCCTCTCCGGCGAAGAACACCCGGTCGTCGACGGGCCGGGCGAGGGCGGAGCGGGTCTCGGCGAGCACCCCCACGGGCATGAAGCTCGCGGCGCCCAGTGAGAACGGGTCCGTGGTCCAGGTGCTGCGGATGCTCGCGGCCGGAGCGGGCACCCCGGGCGGCGGCTCGGGTTCACGGGTGCGCGTGGCGGTGGGCGTCGGCTCGGGCTCTGGAGTGCAGGAGGCCAGAAGCACCGAGACGGCACCGGCTCCGGCGCCGAGGAGCAGGGTGCGGCGCGTGATCCTCATGGTGTCGCCACTTTATCCCGGTTCCCGCGCCCGAGCCTCGGCGGACCTCGTTCACAACTCCTCAGATCCGTCCCTTCGCCTGCGCAAACCGGCCGGATCCGCGGGGATCCGGCCGGTTTCTGAGGAGTTGTGAACGCCGTCCCGCTCAGACGGAGAGCAGCTCCCGCTCCAGTCGGGCGAAGGACGCCTCCATGCCGTCGGCCATGCCGGTGGCGAGGATCATGTCGCGCGTCTCCTTGTCGGGGTACTCGATGAGCACCGTGACGAGGGTGGCGCCGTCCTCTTCATACAGGCTGAGGTCGTTGACGGTCTCGGTGGGCATCCCCTGCATGCGCTCGGTGGTGACCGCGCGGCGCGGGGCGTCGATCAGCAGCGCCTCGCCCTCGAAGCCGAACGGCTCGCCGGGGGTGTCGCCGACGGGCGCCCAGGAGTTGCGGTACGACTGGCCGACCTCGGTCGCCGCGACGCATTCCGTCATCTCCCAGCCGTCAGGGCCGAGCATCCACCGGCGGATCAGCTCGGGCTCGAAGTGCGCGCGCCAGACCAGCTCGCGCGGCCCCTCCACGAGCCGGGTGATGCGTACGTGCGTGTCGTCGAGCAGCTCGACCCGCGTGCCCTTGCCCTGCGCGTACTCGCGGAGGTCCTGCAGCACGGCGTCGAGCTGCGCCATGGCCATCCTGATGCCCTCGACCTGGCCCATCTCGACGACCTGTTCGAGCGCGTCGACGGACTCGAAGTGACTCGTGGTCACCATGCGGGTGCCCTGATCGGTCGGCTCGAAGGTGAAGGACATGCGCTGCGTGGGGAAGCCGTCGAGCGGAGTGCCGCTCTCGTCGGCGAACGCGTCGAGCACCTCGAAGCGGCGCGGCTCGTCGATCGCGAGGAACTCCCAGGTGCCGGTCGACTTCTCGCCCCGCGGCCCGTTCATCGTGTAGACGGCGCGGCCGCCGACGGTGTGGTCCCAGGCGGTGAAGGTCGCAGGCCATCCGGGAGGACCCCAGAAGCGCTCGAGCTGGCGCGGGTCGCTGTACGCGTCCCACACCCGCTCGACGGGGGCCGCGAAGTCGGCTGTGACGGTCATGGTGAGGGTGTCGGCATCGGTGGTGACGTCGGTGACGGGCATGTCAGTCTCCTTGTTCGGTTCGTGCAGTGTCGGTGCTGTCGTTGTCGGGGCGGCCGGCGGGCGCTTCGGCCAGCAGGTCGTCGAGCCGGGCGATGCGCGATCGCCACAGCTCTTCGTAGCGGGCGAGGAGCGCCCTGGCGCGGGCGATCATCTCGGGGTTCGCGCGGACGAGCCGCTCGCGTCCCTCGGCGCGCTTGACGATGAGGTTCGCAGCCTCCAGCACGGCGACGTGCTTCTGGACCGCGGCGAACGACATCTCGTATTCGGAGGCGAGGGCCGAGACGGACTGCTCCCGCTCGATCGTCCGGCGCAGGATGTCGCGCCGGGTCGACGTCGCCAGTGCGTGGAACACACGGTCGACCTCCGCTTCGCTCAGTTCTGTTCGTGTAACCATTTGGTTGTACGTTATGCCTGCTCGTGGGGTGTGTCAAGAGGTGGTTGTCGAAAAGCGCACGCCCCGTTCGTGGTGTAGGTATTCGGGCGCTCCGGCCCTCACCTCGAAAGGCGGCACCGTGCATACTGATCCGATGATGGCCCTGCTGCTGCATGACGTGGCGACGCAGCAGGGGACGGCCGCGTGGGAGCGCCGAGCCGCCCTCGCCGAACGCCGCCCCGCACCCCGCTCCACGAACCCGCGGCGAGGGGCGCTTCTCGATGCGCCCCGGGGGATTCTCGCCGGGCTGTCGAATCCGCGGTCCGCCGTTCGTGGACATCAGGAAGGCCGGGAACACCCCGGCGCGGAAGGGATGCATGACATGACGATCCGCGATCAGCAGGAGCGGACGACGAGGTCCGCGGCGCGCTCCCTCCGACGCCCGGCGGCGGAGGCGTCGTGAGCCCCACCGACGCGCGTGCGGCCGCGCCGATCATCGCGCGCACGCACCGCGAGGAATGGACGCGCATCGTCGCCGGACTGGCCCGCCGCTTCGGAGACCTCGATCTGGCGGAGGAGATGGCCGCCGAGGCCTTCGCTGCGGCCGTCGAGCTCTGGCCGACGCAGGGCGTGCCTCCGAACCCGGCCGGATGGGTGACGACGACCGCGAGCCGACGCGCGATCGACCGGCTGCGCCGCGAGGCCCGCCGCGACGAGAAGCACCGGGAGGCGATCATGCTGCACGACATGGAACCACCCGCGTCCACAGGCGCCGTGGACGACGACCGACTGCGCCTGCTCTTCATCTGCTGCCACCCGATCCTGCCGCGGGAGGCCCGAGTTGCTCTCACGCTGCGGATCGTGGGCGGCCTCACGGTCGCCGAGATCGCGCACGCGTTCCTGGTGGCGGAGACCACGATGGGCCAGCGCATCACCCGCGCGAAGGCGAAGATCAAGGCGGCGCGCATCCCCTTCTCACTCCCCCGCGCGGAGGACCTGCCCGACCGGATCGACGCCGTGCTCTCCGTGCTCTTCCTCGTGTTCAACGAGGGCTACCTGGCCTCGGGCGCCGACACGGCCCCGCTCCGGAGCGCGCTGAGCGCGGAGGCGATCCGGCTCACCCGGCTCGCTCACGAGCTGCTTCCCGACCATGCCGACGCGACCGGGCTGCTCGCCCTGATGCTCCTCACGGATGCGCGCGCCGCGGCACGCCTGTCGCCCGATGGTGAACTCGTGCGCCTGGACCAGCAGGACAGATCCGTGTGGGATCGCGCCGCCATCACGGAAGGGTCGCAGCTCCTGCACTCGCGCGCCGCGGACCTGGACGGCGACGACGCCCGCCCCGGGCGGTACCTGCTGCTCGCCGCGATCAACGCCGTGCACGTGACTGCGCGAGACCCGCGCGACACCGATTGGGGCCGGATCGTCTCGCTCTACACGCGGCTCGAACGGATCGATCCGAGCCCCGTCGTCACCCTGAACAAGGCGATCGCGGTCTCCGAGTTCGACTCCCCTCAGGTCGCCCTCGCGATGGTCGAGCCCCTCACGGGGTCGCTCGACGGCCACCACGCCTTCCACGTTGCGCGCGCCGAGCTGCTGCGGGCGCTCGGCCGAACTGCCGAAGCCCGCTCCGCCTACGATCGCGCGATCGAGCTCGCCGGCAACACCGCCGAGACCGCACACCTCATCCGCCGCCGCCACCACCTCACCACACAGAACGGAGAATGATCATGAGCAGCACCTACCTCGTCATCCACATGTCCGACGCCACCGGCACCCCGCTGGAGCGGGCCGAGGACCAGGAGATCCTGGAGCGCTGGGCGACCGAGGGCGACGCCGCCGGGCGCCTCGGAGATGGCGGCCCCGTCGCCGGGCCCGAACAGGCGAAATCCGTGGCGGTCCGCGACGGGAAGACGATCGTCACCGACGGCCCCTTCCCCGAGTTCAAGGAGTGGTTCGCGGGCTACGACCTGATCACCGCCGACTCGATCGACGAGGCCGCGGCGTTCATGGCGAAGCACCCCGTCGCGATCTCCGGCCGCATCTACGTCCTGCCCATGGTGAAGCTCCCCTGGGACGAGGACTGATCGCCGTCGGCTCCCGGAGACACTCTTGCGCTCAGGCTAGTGCAACTTTAGAGTTGCACTAGCCTGAGCGCGCGTCGCGCAGCGACACACACTTCCGGAGGTCAGTCATGGGACGCATCGTCGTCGTGAACTTCAGCAGCATCGACGGCGTCATCCAGTCGCCGCTGTCACCCGACGAGGACACCGATGGAGGGTTCGACCGCGGAGGCTGGGTCCCGCCCCTCAGCGACGACGTCGTCGACGACGTCATGCAGGACGCCACGGTTCGTGCGGCCGCGATGCTGCTGGGGCGCCGCTCCTACGAGATCCTTCGCGATGCCTGGGCCAACGCCGATGAGTCCGTCCCCGCCATCGCCGCCATGAACCGGATGCCGAAGTACGTGGTGACCTCCTCGCCCCTCGGTTCGCCGTGGCAGAACTCCCATGTGATCGACGGAGACCTGCCACGAGCGGTCCGCGACGTCGTGGCGCGCACCGACGGCGACGTCGCCGTCTTCGGCTCCGGGACTCTCGTCCGAGGTCTCGCCGCGCACGACCTCGTCGACGAGTACCGCATCCTCACCTTCCCGCTCGTCCTCGGCGCGGGGAAGCGGATGTTCGACGGCGAGAGCAGCCTGGCGCGATTCCGCCTCAGCACCAGCGTCGCCACTCCCGGCGGCGTCGTGATCAGCACCTACACGCGCCACCCGATTCCATTCAGCTGAATCCACCTCCGATATTCCGGCGTAGGCTGGAAGGTGAGGACGGACCGTCCGAGAAGATCTCCCGGCACCGCGCCCGCCCGGAAGTGGAGTCTCTCGTGGCTCAGTACGACGTCTCGAACCGCTCGGCGATCGTGACGGGAGCAGGCAGCGGCATCGGCCGCTCGGTCGCACTGCTGCTGGCGCAGAACGGCGCCGCCGTGGTCGTCAACGACTTGAACGCCGAGAACGCACAGGCCGTGGTCGACGAGATCCGCGCCGCCGGCGGGACCGCTGAGGCGTCCGTCGGCGATGCGACCGATCCCGCGTGGATCGCCTCCTCGGTCGAGCTGGCGAACTCCCTCGCCCCGCTGCGCATCGGCGTGAACAACGCCGGCATCGGCGGCGCCACCGCGCCGACGGCCGACTACGAGGAGGACGCCTGGGACAAGGTCATCGCGATCAACCTCAACGCGGTGTTCCGCAACATGAAGGCGCAGATCCCGTCGATCCTCGCGAACGGCGGCGGCTCCGTGGTCAACATCGCCTCGATCCTCGGCAGCGTCGGGTTCGCCGGCTCCCCCGCCTATGTCACCGCCAAGCACGGCGTGGTCGGGATGACCAAGACCGCAGCGCTCGAGTACTCGGCGCAGGGCGTGCGCGTGAACTCGGTCGGCCCCGGCTTCATCGACACTCCGCTGCTGGCGAGCATGGACGACGCGGCGAAGGAGTTCCTCGTCTCGAAGCACCCGATCGGGCGTCTCGGTCAGGCCGACGAGGTGGCGAACCTGGTGGTGTTCCTCGCCAGCGACGCGGCGAGCTTCATCACCGGCAGCTACCACCTGGTGGACGGCG
>NZ_JALXPE010000027.1 GCF_025143365.1 Microbacterium sp. p3-SID336
TGGGGCGCTTCTTCTTGCTGTTGCTCAGGCGTTGGCTTCTGCTTCGAGCTTGGCGAGTCGGTCTGCGAGTCGCTTCGCATCCTTCTCTGCCTTCTCCTTCGCCTTGCGGAGTTCTGCGAGCTTCTTGGTCTTGGCGCTGTTCTGCTTCTTCTCAGCGTCCCGTGCTGCCTTCTCCTGCTGCTTCACGAGTTCACGCTCGTAGCGGGTGATCTGCTGCTTCTTGTCCTTGATGCCCTGAGTGAGTTCGATGACTCGCTCCTTGGCTTCGGCAAGGTCGCTCTCCCACCCGGACAGTTCGGCGCGGAGGCTGTTCAGCCCCTCATCGTCAAGGTCGCCGGTGATGACAGCCCGCTTCTTGCGGGGGTTCTCGTTCTTCCACCCGAGGCTGTCAAGAAGGGACTGAGGGATACGGGACTGCTGCCCACGTCCACCGAGTTCAGCCCCACCATCCTTGAGAGCCTTCTTCTTCTCCGGGTCGTTGAGCCACGCGACAGAGTAACCGAGGTACTCCGCTGCTTCCTTGAGCGAGAAGAACTGTTCCTCTGCCATTGTCTTCACCTTGCTTCCTTGAATCAGTCAGGTTTGAAAGCCACTTTACACAGAGGATCCGTCATTTCGTCGTACTTCGCCCTCGTTAGAGATGAAGTACACCCCCCGCCTGACCATCCAAGGAGACCAACTCATGAAGTTTTTAACCACCCATCCCCAACCCGACCGGCTTGCCCAAGCCCGATCCGTCTACTACCGCTCCCCCGAAGGGAAGGTAGCGCTCGCTCGTGCGGGTCGCTTCATAGAGCTTGTGTTCGTCGCTGATGAGACCGAAACAACCGAACTGATTGAAACCTACCGATAACAGTTGGTGAGAGCATTCCCCGACCCGCTCTCACAAGGAGACCCTGATGTGCCAATTGAAGAGTGAAGGACCACGCTGCGCCACTCACGCCCCCGCCCTCTACCTGTATGCGGAGAACCGCTGCTCCGTATACGCCCGCATCCTTGCTGATGACTCCGTTCTCACACCTGAGGAACAGGCATCGTTCAAGGAACTCTCCGCGAAGGCAGTGTTGGATGCCAAAGAGAAGAACCGCCTGTCGGAGTTACAACGCATCCAAGCCAACGGCTCTAAGTTGTCTGAGACTGAGAAGGACAATTACGAGAAGAACCGCGCCTCCTTCTTGAAGCTATCTCGTGACGTTGACCTGAACGCTGTAGCCGGTGGAGCGATGAGCGTTCGTCAGCTTCATGCTGCTCGTGTGGATGTGCTGCGCGCCGTGACCCGTGACCCTTCCTTCAAGTCCCGCCCTGACCACAGGCTCATCACTGAGGCATTAGCGGACATAGACAGAGACCCCGAGAACTTCGGAAAGCTCTCTCGTGACCTTGAACGCACCGCCGATGAGCTTGTGGAGAGTGGCGCAGTAGCCGACTTGAAGCCCACCGTGAAGCTCGGGAACGGTCGCATCTACCCGGTGGACGCGAACAGGTTGGAGAACTTGAAGTTTCTTGCCAACCGCTACTACGAGGTGAGGGGTCAATCTCCTGTCGCTGCTGACAAGAAGCAGCGGGACGCGTATGGGGTAGTCACTCGACTTCGTGTGAACAACCCTGAGGCGTTCAAGACGATGTGTGACTTGGATGCCACAGAGGAAGAGATTGCCGAGCTACCTCCTGAATATGTTCAGTTGCGTACAAGCGCTCACTTCACCAAGGTGCTTGCGCTCGCGCATCACTATGACACGAAGCAGTTCGCGTCGGGCATTATCGCTGCTGAGGCGAAGGTTCACTCTCCCACGAACTACAAGAACAACCCTGACCGTGATGTATATGACGAGTACATTGCTGCGCTACCGAGCGTCCCTCACGTAGACGGCGTTGAGTGTGGATGGGCGGACGAAACGAAGTTCGGCAGCATGCGCAAGAGACTCACTCGTGACGAAGCTCTTCTCAGAGTGGGGAAGTATGCGCAACTCATCGAAGACTACAACGGAATGTTCACCACAACCCCACCCACCGTTGCTCTTCCAATGCCCGGTGCTCCAAAGAAGAATATGAACCCTCGTGAAGCTGAGCTACACGCTGCTGCTTCTCTCCCTCGTGGTACATCGCCTTCAAAGAAGACCGAACCATCTCTCCGTCCTGAGCTACTAACCGGCAAGGGAGGGGTGAGTCCATCAGATGCGAAGGCTCGCGCGACTGTGAAGACCTCAACTTCCACGGATGAGCCTGTGACCACACCTAAGAGCACCGTCAGGGCGTCCATCCGTTCGGATGCTCAGAGCACTCCTGCTCCTACGGTCAAGGCTGCGCCGTCAGCGACGAAGCCCTCTCCACTGCCTTCACCTCTGCCTCTTCCTTTCCCTGACAAGCAATCGTCTGCGCCGATGAAGACAACCTCCGTGGAAGTTCCTCTCAGTGCGGTCACTTCGGTGAAGGAGAGTAAGCCTCTGCTACCTCCTGCTGACACAGCGAAGGAGAAGGTAACCGAGGGAAGCATCACTGACTTCATAAACAAGATACTCAGACCAAAGAGAAGGCACTGACGTTCGTGAACCCCCACCGAATCAGGTGGGGGTTCTTCGTTCGCGCCTCTGACCGGGAAATGGGTTGAGGGACAAGTTTCCGTCCCATCCGCATTTTTGTTCCTCGTCATCATCTTGCTCGTTAGAGATAGATCATCACTCTCCCCTGAGTGCCTGACCAAGGAGAACCAAAATGCCTGAATTACTCATACCCGCAATCGCTGTCGTGATGGTGGTGCTACTCACCTTCTTCATTCCGAACACGGTTGTGAAGGTGTTGCTCGTCGTGGGCTTCATCAGTTACGTCGTGTTCGCGGGCTTCAACGCTGCTGACACGCAACAGAAGTTCGTCAACGACACCACCTCATACATCGGTGAACTCGACTCAGTGAAGACCATCACTGATGGTTTGAAGTGACCCGAACCACTTCACGGCAGATCTGCCGATAAAACTTGTGAGAGGTTCCTTCGGACAGTTTTCGGACGAGTTTCGGACGAGTTTCGGACATGCCCTCTCAATCATCAGATGAAAGGACTGTCTATGTGTAGACCTCAACCCGCTCCCCGTTGCGCATCTCACGCCAAGGGTGCGATAGCGAAAGCGAAGAAGAACGGTGACGTTGAAGCTCTGACTGCTGCGCAACGCGCCTACGAACTCACGCCTGAGTTCAGGAAGCAACTGAGTCAAAAAGTTGAAGAGTTGCGTGCTGACCTTGTGCGTGGTGTATCCGATGGAAAAGGACATCAGGAGCTGCTTGATGAGCTTGCTGCTGCGGAGCTACTACTTGCTCGCCGTTCTCGCGAGTACAACAGGCGCATCAAAGCTTGGAAGAAGAGTCGCTGTGTTCTTGCTGCTGACACCTCAGCCAACTACCCCACCATCACGAAGCTCGTGGAAGACGAGAGAGAGCCTGTGGAGGCTCGTCGCATCGGGATAGAGAACCTTCGCACTCGTGGTGGACTCTACGGCTCATTTGAGTCGCGTGAACTGTCCGCGATGTTCGGGGTTCCTCTGTTGAAGGAGTCCGCATGAACCCGAACGAGTTTGAGATGCGTGTGCGTTCTTCTGTCTACCGAGCGAGCGCTGCTGTTGCTGTGCTTCCCGCAGTCAATCCACCCAACCCACCACAACCGGCTGACTTCATCAATGCCTACTTCAAGCACATAGGAGAACCCGCCCCTGCGATGACAGACGGAGTGAGAGAAGGGTTCCTTCACGCCGGTAGTCAAGTACAGATGCTCTTCGTGGCAATCAACCACACGCAGTGGTGCCTCTGTGCCGATTGGTTGAACAGGGAGTTCTCTTCTCAAATCACCGCCTCAGCAAGCATCCGTTGCTTCACCGACAGGGTTACCGCAGCGAACGAACCGTTCCGTCAAAGGATAGGGAGAACTGACTACCTCGTGTTGGTGTCCACTCCCTACGGAGCGAAGAACACAGTGAAGAACCATGTGAGCGACATATGGCGGGTAAACGTGAACGTGCTGAACGCTCAACCGTCAGCATCATCTTCACCGCAACCAACGAAGTTCAACCTTCACACCCCGGACAGGTTCAAGAACCTTCCACCCCGACCACAACCATTTACCCCAATCAACCGAAAGGACACACCATGAAAAAGAAAGAAGAAGAGTTACCCCGCATCAACCGTTGGGAACTGTTAACCAACAAGCAAGACCCGTGGGAAGACCTCTACGAGTTGTACACTCGTCCGCGAGTGGAGCAGCCCTCTCCGGTAGCTGAGCTCTTACACTCAATACTGCGCGGGGTCGGCATCTTTGGTGTAATCGCGGGGATAATCATACTATTCTTCGCACCGTTCGCCGGAATCACACTCATAGCCGTAGCGAGCGGGGTCTACTTCGCTCAGGTCTTCCTTGTGATACTTGACTTTGCGTTCCTGTTCGTCATCTCTCGTTATCCCCTTCAAGTTCACGTTGCGGGGTTGGCAGTTTCGTTCGGAGTGTTCGTAGCGAGCTTAATCTTCAAGCTTGGAAACACAACCACGGCATTTGCCTTCTTCTCTGCCGCCTACTTCTTGGCGGTGTCAGTAGTTGTAGGTCTCTACATCGGCATTCGTCGCTTTCTAAATCCACCCGTGATGGAGGAAGTGACAACCAAGAAAGACACGAGAACCAAGTTCGAGGTCAAGGTTGATGAGCAACTCCCCTCCACCCTTGTCAACTACTACTCACCAACTACCGAGTATCCGGTAGACAGGCTTGTAGAACGAGACTTCGCGAGCAAGGAAGATTTCAAGGTTGCGCAAAGAGAGGCAAAGGAGGAAAACCATCTTGAACGCGTCCGTGACGCCAACCGCTACATTGACCATGCCCGGGAGATAGAAGACGGCGTGGTCGAAGTTCTGTTGCTCACCAAAGAGGGAACTTCAGCGGACAAGCTCATCAGCAACATATCCATCATCAACAACGACTTAGGCGCTTTCGGGGTGAACGTCGTTGCTAACCCCGACCGTCCATCCAACCAAGTTCTCATTCACATCAACATGAAGAGACAGAAAACTGAGATGGAGAAACTGATTGAAGCTCGTCCCAACGCTGCGATGTACGCGAATCACTCACGCGAGAACCTCTTCCGTCTTCCAATCGGCGTTGACGCTTCGGGTACGACTATCTACCTTGACCTCTCACACACGTTGATTGCGGGCGTGAGCCGTTCCGGAAAGGGTTCTCCAATTCAAAGAATCCTTGAGTACTACGCACCCCTTGTGAAGGAAGGCAAGGTTCGTCTGTGGGGTATCGACCCCAAGAATGCGGAGTTCAAAGATTTTCGCAACACCACCCTGTTCTACCGTCTCGCGATTTACTCCAACGAGCAAGGAGCGCTACTCGATGAGTTCCACTCCGAGATGAAGCGTAAACAAGAAATCTCCGGGCGTCATGGAGAGGTGTCTACCGAGACCCCCATTGACATCCTCATCGTCGATGAGATTGTGGCGTTGATGAACAACAAGACTGTGATGAAGAGTGAGGGATACACAGGAGAGTCGCGTCAGCTTCTTTGGGACGAGATTCTTACCCAAGGTGCTTCTGACTTCTCCTTCATCGTTGCCGCGACTCAGATAGTGGTTGCGAGTGTCTTGGGTGATACTCGTGTTAACTACATCAACCGAATCGCGCTTCGTCTTGCTTCCGCAAGTCATGTTGACATCGTTCTCGGAGATGGTGCCGTTCGTGACGAAGGTGCGCTTGCTAACAAGATTCCACGCGCAACAGTCGGAAACGGCTACTTCTCGTCCGGTATCGCTAACGTGGTTGGCGACGATGGGCTTCATCTCATCAGGTTCGCATACACAAGCGACGAGGATATTGAGAGGCTGATAGAGGCGTTCCCTCTACCCGAGGGCACTCCCCCTGTGGACGTAGGTGAAGACAGAACGGCTGAGATTGATGCCTTCCTCTCTTCCTTCGCTGAAGACTGAGAATCATCCTGAACGAAACCCACCACTGAAAAGTTGGTGGGTTTCGTTCGTTTTGGCGTACTTCTGCCGATATAGAAGGAGACAAGGTTCCCCGTTTGAATCAGTCCTTTCGTTGAACATGTCACCGAACCCATAAAGGTTCTCCAACACAGATCAAGGCTCAGGGGTAAAAGTAGTCTCTGATCACCGAAGGTTGGAGGAAGTCACACCACTCCGGTACTGACATCCTCCAACCTTCTTTTTCGATTCGGGAATGTTGCTTTTCGGAGAAGTGTTCTACTATGTACTACACAACATGTCAAGTTGGGAGTTCTCAAAGTCATTCTCGTTAGGGATGTACTTAACACAAGATCGGAGAACTAACCGATATAGCTTGTGAAGTCCCGACCAAAGGAGAACACCAATGACTATCAAGAAGAGCCTCACAGTCCTCAGCCTCATCGTGGCTGCGAGCATCACACTCACCGCGTGTAGTGGCACCGCAGAACCCACACCCAAGCCGAGCGTGACCGCACCCGCAACCACCGAACCCACACCTGTTGAGACCCCTGACGAGGGTGAGCAGATCAGCGGCGTGGAGGACAAGGCAGTCGACATTGACCTTGCGGAGGGTCAGACCACCGTTGAATACGAAGGTCAGACCTACGAATGTGAGAGCGGTGCTATCGCTGTTCGTATCAAGACCACGCCAAGCGGAACCATCCACGAGTGTGTTCTTCCCGTTGATGACGAGATCGGTGGGCTGATTGAAGAGCATGTAGGCGAGTAAGGGTTTGACCGTTGTATGAACCGATTACTCAACTACATACTTGGAGGCTTCCTCGTCCTAACAGGCGCAGCCCTATCACTCACGCTCAGTGAGACATCCGCTCATGCGGTGAACTGTGGCGCTGCTGAATGCTACGCCGACTCCACCGTTCGCGGTGAAAGCAATTGGGAGGACACAGCATCCTCCGGTGGCTCAGGTTCCACGGGTGGCGGGGGCGGAGGTCACTCTTCCTCAGACTTCGTGATGACCGTCCGAACCTGCGACTCGTGGCTTCCTGTTGGTGGAGGGCAAAGCACCGGCACCTACCCTGCTGAGAACTCCAACCGCTACAACTGCTCGTTCGCTGATGGTGGCGCATACACAGGCTCAGGCGGCGAGATATGGTTCAGCTGTGCTCCACGCTCTGACCGTGCCTCAAACGGTCGTGTGACGGTCTTCTACCAAGACCCGAACACCGGTAGACGAACCTACGCGTGGTACTACTGCCTGTACCCCACCGACGCATACGCTCCGATTGAACGCCTACAAGGTTCCGGAAAGATCTACACAGGCGGTCAAGGCTCCTTCTTCCTCACAGGAACAAGCCCCAACGCGTCACAGGTGCGAACCTATAACGGTGGAGGCAACCTCTCCAACACCTCCGGTTACATCAGCCGAAACGTGAACCTCGCAAATCCTGAGGCGTACACCGGGGCATGGCAACCATCCTTCACCGGGCGAACTTCCACGAAATCCAACGGAGACCCTGACTACGGGTTCTACCGTTTGGATTGGCGTTTGGACTACCGAATCTGTGAGAAGTGGGCTTATCCATCTTGGTTGGGTGTTCCCGCCCGCTACGACTGTTCTCGCACCGGAGTGGACACTTCCGCGACTCCATACACCTACGCATGTAACTTCAACCCACCACTTGTTGAAGGCGTCCGTTCAGATGGACTGTTCATCCCGAGCGCGTGTGAACCACGTTGGGTATGTGACATCAGTGGTGACACCACCGTTGGTGGTCAGCCTGATGCTCTCACAGTGATGCGTAACGGTGAGCAGCTTCCTGTTCGCTTCCCAAGCGTAGGAGTGTCAGGAACGAACGTTCGCAACGCTACTGATTGGCGCTACTTCAACGCTCCCCTGCGGGATGTGTCACCAACCCTGAACTACGTGGAGTCCTCGTGGGCTTGGAGCACGTGGGATAGCTACCGTCAGGATGGAACGATTGCGTTCCGTTGGGCAAGTGTGAAAACAGGGCAAGGCTTTGAGTGGAACACTCGCTTCCGCTTCACAGCGCAGTTCTACCTACCTACACAGACCGTGGTGGGTGGTTCGCCTACCTACCGTTGGGTGACGGGCACGGCTGAGTGTCCTCAGACTGTTGATAGTCCGAAAGTGGAGGTGGTGCGTGCTGTGAACAGATGAGCCGATAGTACTTGTGCCACCTCGGTTCGTATCGTTGTTCGGTTTTTGTGTTGAAGTGCCCCACCTGAGTCAGGTGGGGCACTTCGTTGTTTCACCCTCGCCCGCATTTTTGTGGCGATTCTGCCGATATAGAAGGGGAACGACTAACCAAGGAGGACTCCATGAGCGAGATCACTGACCAAACACCTGAGATGAAAGCAGTGATGCTTCATACGAAGAAGACCACGCGTGCGTTCTTGAAGCAGCGTCATCCTGAGTTGGGGTCTCGTGCTTCCATCG
Organism: Microbacterium sp. p3-SID336; assembly: GCF_025143365.1. GTDB lineage: Bacteria > Actinomycetota > Actinomycetes > Actinomycetales > Microbacteriaceae > Microbacterium. The sequence goes on from NZ_JALXPE010000027.1 coordinate 8,421, forward strand.
GAAAGATCGACTACGGCTTAGAGAAGAAGCAGCGTGCCGAGTTTGATCCTGAAACGGCTGATGATGACTACAAGCACTTGATGTCAGTGTTCCCATACATCTCACGTTCTATGACTCGCTTGGCGGTTGAGAACCCGGATGTCTACAACGAAGAACTCGTTGAGGATCTCGTTGAGATGTACAACGCTGACCCCGCTATCCCTTCAACTGTGCTCGCTTTCGCCTCTCCGTTCAATGAGGACGGCAATCTGTTGGTCACTTTTGTGTTCGCGGACATCCCGCTTCGTGACGAACGTGCTGCTGCGGGTGAGTACACCACGCTTGAGGATGTCGTGGAACCGATAGAGCTTCTACCTCCACGTCCTGTCTCCAAGGTCAACCCAATGAATCTGCTTCGTTCAGCGGAGTGACCACCTGAAACCCCCACGCTGCTTGTTCGGCGTGGGGGTTTCGTTTTGCCCGTTAGGAACTTCAGGTCTTCAAGTTTTTGAAGCGTTCTGTCCGTTACGGACGAGATCTGCCGATAACACTTACAACCCCTGATCCTGCCACCGACTGAAAGGCAGTTCACCCTGAAGGAGACCTAACGATGACACCCTCAACCACCACGCTCAACGAGCAACACTTAGCTGATGCGGCATTCGACGCTCGTGGTGCCACAACTGAGCATCAACGAAATCGCGCTCGTCTATACCGAGACCACATCACGTTCAACCGAATCTCTTCAACCGCAAGCGGTAGGAACTGTTTCCGTTCTCGTCGTGGAGGCTCCAACGGAACTGCACTACTTAGGACACACACATCCAAAGGCATCTTCTCAAAGTGGGCGCGTCAGTCTTGTAAGAGTGCTCTCTGCCCCATCTGCTCCACACAACGCGCGAAGCAGGATGCTGCTGAACTTACAGTTGCGACTCGTGCTCACGTGGCTCGTGGTGGCACAGCCCTGTTCCTCACGTTGTCCGCGCGTAGTGTCTATTCGCGAACTCCACAGTTTGACAACGCCGAGTACCACTTCCGCAACGACGCAGAAGCCCTTACGGCGTTCAGAGAGTCAGAGAAGAACTACTCTCCTGTCGGAAGGTCAGAGAGGCTCAGAGCACGGGTAGCTGCTTACGCAGAAGAACATGCCGTGAAGGTTCACACTCACACGGATTGGGAGCTTACTCATCGCCATGACGTGTTCAAGAGTGTGGCATCTCGTAGCGTCTTTGGTGGAGCACAGTGGAGCAAGGACGCAAAGCGTTACGGTGTGCGTGCCCGCGTCATCGTGACTGAGTTGGTGCCTACTCCCGCGAAAGCCAAGTCATCCGCACCCAACAAGCGCGGCGTGGATTGGAACTATGTGACCCACAACCTTCACCTTCATATCGTTCTCTTCCTTGACCCTCTTCCTACGGAAGAGGGTTCCACTCGTCGTCTGAACGCTTCGGAGCGTGACGAGCTCGTGAACCGTCTATACGGTCGTTGGGAACGCGCTCTCAAGAAGCACGGAATCACCGCGAAGAAGGAAGCACAGGATTTCTCTTGGATAGCCGCTGATGAGATTGAGAAGGTTGCTCACTACATCAACAAGCTTCCTCGTGAACTCATCACCGGGAAGTCAGCGGGTAAGGAAGGGCACATGTCGATATGGGATGCGTTACGTGCTGCTGAAGGCGGTCACATCACTGAGTCAGGTGAACTACTTGAAGCTGACCCCGCTGCTCGTAATTGGTTCCGTCAGGTTGAGCAACTCTTCTACCGCAAGAAGCTCATCATGTTCTCCACCAACTTCGCTGAGCGAATGGGTGTTGCTGATGAGTTGAAGGCTCGCCGTGAAGAGTTCTTCAGCACCGCACTGACGGAGACCGTGCTGTTGTTCGGTGAGGGCACGTGGAGGTGGATGTGTGAAGAGAACCCCGAGTTCCGATACGAACTTCTCAACATGGCTGAGAACACCACAGGCGAGAACTTGAAAGCCTTCATCAGAGAACACGGTTACCCGTTCATCGAGCCGTCAACACCAACCTTGGATGAGGTTGAAGATGACGACTTTTGGAACATGGAACCGTTCTGAGTCACTCCCGTTCTCGCTACTGCCCCTCGTTCTTCTTGAGCAAGGGGCAGTTCCATGTCTCGCCCTGATTCACGGTCGTAGAGAGACGCGATCTTGTCCCGTCCGCATTTTCTGAGATCTACCGATATTAGAAGGGAATGAACAACGAAAGGACTACACCAACATGATTCAAAAGCTTAGAGAGTTACAAGCGCAAGCATCGGAAGAAGGCTTCACCCTCATCGAACTGATGATCACAGTCGTCATCATCGGAATCCTCGCAGCGATAGCGATCCCCATCTTCACCGGGCAACAGAAGGCAGCCATAGACGCAGGAGTGAAGAGCGACGTGAAGAACATGGCTGACGTAACCATACCCACCAAGCTCTCCGCGAACGGCAACAACCTTGCTGCTCAAGTCGCTCCCTTAGTTGGCTCCGTGGATGGTCAAACCCTCACCGCACAACAAGCCAAGTATCAAGACATCAGCCTCTCAGACGAGAACACCAAAATCACCATCGGTGGTGGGTGGTCTGACTTCACTGTTCTTGCCACCAACGAGAGTAGTGAATCCGTATGGTGTTCATCTATCAAAGATGGAGCAAGACGCCTTCACTCCGGTGAGGACTGTAAGGGCATCCCCGGTTACACCGAATGGACAGATGAACTTGGTAACCCCGGCGAAGGCGGCGGCTCATTAGCTGAAGGTTGTGAAGCGTTCGGCGGACTACAACCGGAAGAGGTTGCTCTACAACACGGATGGTACGGCTCATACGAGGCTGACCACTACGTAGACAATATTGACGAAGGTTGGTTACGCACACCTCAGCAGAAGGCTGACTGTCGCGCTCGCTACTCAGCAGCCGAAGCAGCTGATATTGGCGCAAAAGAACGTGCTGCGGCTCGTGAGGTTGTTCTTCAAATGGTGAAAGACAACATCGCAGCAAACAACAGAACCGACCGCACCGAGTGGAGTGGAAGCACTACCTACTTAAATATTGAAGGTAGCTACAATTACAACTACGGAGCGGTCGACGTTGATGGTGCTGACTTCAGCGCAGAAGCATCAGTGACTTCCAAAGATCCACGTATCGGAATCCAAGAGAACTTCACTTGCTACGGAAGTTCAATCGCAACCGCTACCTGTTTCTAAACGCTCCGACTGAGACCCCCTCTGACTTGTTCAACGAGGGGGTCTCATCATGTTTCGTGTCAGATCTTCCGATATTAGAGATGAACAAGGAGAACCCATGAAACGAAAAACACTCACACTCACTGCGATAGGTGCTTCCGCCCTCATCCTTGCGGGAGCAATCGCTGTTCCTTCTCTCGCAGCAACCACCACATCCAACGCCACCGCTCCACCCGCTATGAACCAAGCAGCGGTCAGTAGAACCGCTGTCGTGGCTGCTGCTGTTGCGGGAACGAAAACAATCACTTCATGTATTGCCTCAAAGCCCGTGGACACCTACGCGAACGTCGTTCTGACTGAGGATGTGGAAGATTGCCGCTCTCGTGCCGGATGGAAGGACAGCTATACAGACGGCTACCTCTCCCAAGCGTTCGGCAACAACACCAAGGCTCCCGTAGACCCCTACAACTTCGGACGCCCCATACCACCATCCACATACTGCGTAGAGGTCACCTATTTTGGTAGCGAAGACCTTCCCCGCTACCCGGTCATCTGTAACGGTGTGCTCTACACCACGTACTGACACGAAGAACCCCCACCTGAATCAGGTGGGGGTTCTCGCATAGGTTCACGCAGCGAGGTCAACCATGCGCCACGTCTGAACGTCACAAGGGAACAGGAGCAGCCCATCGAACTGCCACTCGTCAAGCGATGGACTGACACAGGCAATTGGCACTTGAACACAGTGGTCAGTGTCAGAGTTCGGGCTGAGGGTAAACGCTGCTGCTTCACCCGGTGCCTCATCCTCAGGGAGGAAACCCAACACGGCATGTTCGTTGGCGTGAGCGTTTCGGACATTCTCAATCTCGGTCGCTATCCCACTCATCTCTGCTCTGAAGATGTCACTCAGTGCGATAACAACTTCGTAGTACTCATCGTCGTAGTCGTATGCGATGCGTGCGGCTGTCTCGTTGATGAAGGCTTCGAACTGTTCACGGTGTTCTCGGGTGGGCACACTGATGATGAGCGTCTTGGTTCGAACAGGACGGTACTCAGTTCTGTGAACCTCGACTAATCCACCGTCGTCAGACATCACCGCGTGGGTGTTGTAGCCGTTGCTTGGTGGACGTGTGTCCACAATCGGGAATAAGGTGTAGAACTCAACACTGCTGTCCTCACCGAATGAGTAGATCGCATGGATGGGGTAGTCCCTCACATCGTCTTCTACGCGGTGGGTGGATGGGGTGATGCCGTGGTTGGCACACCAAAGCTGATAGTTGCGGATGAGGGGTTCAAGGGAGAGATCGCGGATCATCCCGGCGTAGGCACTGTGGTCATCTTCTTTGGGGTGGAGGTGGTCTGTGGTGAGTCGTTCGTAGAGCGTGGGTTCGTCGTTGTCAAAGTTCAGTATGTCTGCGTTCATGTTGGGTGCCTTTCGTAAGATGTCCACCTTCTATATCGGTAAGAACACACTCCGATGAACAGCAAAATCATCATGTTGAGTAGAGTTAGATCGTCAACGAGGGGATGGGTGCGTGCCGATCAACGACCCGGATGAGCGAGAAGCGATAGATTCATCCAACCCTTTCCGTCTTTGGTGTTTGGCTCAGCACCCTTCTGCGCAAGTGAAAGAGCTTGTGGCATACAACTCTTGGACGCCGCCTGACGCGTTGGCATGGCTCGTGGGCGGTAGTAACCCATATGTTCGCGAAGCGGCTCTGAAACACCCGCGTATGACTTCTCAGGTCATGTTGTGGGCTTGGGAGGTAGCTGATGTTTGGACGAAAGTGGATTTGGTGGAGTTGGAGGACTGTCCTCTTGAGCTTCTCACTGATGCGCTGTTGGAACATCAGCCGATGCGGTTGAGGTGGGCTGCGTGGCAGCAGATTGTGGAAGAGCCGCTTGGGTCTGAAAAGTTCGAGACTGTGATGCGTCCACTGTGGGCTGATGGAGACTACACGTCGATGCCGCACTCGTGGATCGGTGCCATGTTCGGCTTCTGAACCGGTGTCGTGCTGAGAAGCATGAACTGAGAGAACAACACTTCTCTCAGCGTTGTTCTCTCAGTTCATTGAAAGCCCGTCTTAGCGCCTCTGACGCTTCTTCGGAGCAGCCGCAAGCAGCCCTGCCGTGACGCTCTCGTAGAGATTGAACAGCGTCTCCAAGATTCCGACCTCACTCGTGTTGGTACGCAGCCCATAGGCGTTGAGAACAGCCTTGTCGAGATCTGCGTGTGCCTTCCGGAGGACGGTTGGCATCACTGCGCGGTTGTAGAGAGTCGCGAGTGTGGAGTCCGGGAACTGAGCACGTGCTTCCAACACCTTCTCTGCTGCGACCGTCACAGCCTTCTTACGAGCATCATCCGTGTAGACCGGGAAGGGGAAGTTGTTGTAGGTGATCTCAGAAGAGATGCGCGGGTCTTCCTTCAACCGTCCCGACACCGCTTTGTTCCAAACGCTGAAGACCTTGCTGCTCATCACACCGAAGGTCTCAGTGCTTGCCCCGATAACGCATGAGAGCGCATCGTTCGGCACGAAGTCGGGGGTCAGGAACTCAAACGGCGTATAGTCCCGGTCGTGAGATGAGTGCCGGGGAACCCCAAGGAAGTCGACGGTGGGCTGACGGTTAATCTGCTGCCACTCCCACGCCCGGTCGGCATCCTTCTGAGTGGCGAGCTTCGTTGATGCCGCACGGAACGCCCGCACAGCCTCAACGCGCTCCTTCAGCACCGGGCTGTTGAGCAGGTCGTTAGGGTCAACCCCCACCATCCACAGCCCCCACCGCTCAATGCCGTTGATGAGTTCCTCGCTGCCGACAACTCGCCTCAGGTACTTCGCCGCAATGGGGTCATTCGCCCGGATGCGCGCAGCGTCCTCAGCGCTGATCTTGGAGAGCAGGTTGTTGTCCACCGGCTTATTGCCGTTGGTCATGGGAGGGCTGTCCGCACGAAGGGGCTTGCTCCTGCTGCGGATGAGAAGGTTTGGGGCGTCCAACAGGTAGGCATTGATGTTGTCCACCGCGACAAGCTCAGGGTCGCTGTTCACGGTTTCGTATGACCACAGCGACCGCTTCCCCTTCTTCGGGGTGTCTCCATGCCAACTGATGCCGACGATCACCACATAGACGCTTGCTTCCTTACCGCCCGCGTTCCTCCACCGGAAGGTGCGGTGAGCGAAGTCGATAGCGGCACCCAACTGATAGAGAACGTTCCAAATCACTGCGGGCTGCTGCCCCTGAGTGATGCTATTGGTGGAAACGAACGCCGCTACAGCCTTGGTTCCTTCGATGTGTCGTGCCGCCACGAGATACCACGACGCGACGTAGTCGAGGATGCCGGAACCGCTGAGTCCCTTCCACACCAACGCAACGTCTTGCTTCTGCTCCGCGTTCAGGTTCGTTGAACCGTAGAACGGAGGGTTGCCCATGATGATCGTGTTGTCGTCCATCGGGCAGACCTCAGCCCAATCCAAACGGAGAGCGTTGCCCCTCACGATCTTGGCGGATTCCTTCAGCGGGAAACGGTTGGGAGATGACCCCAACACCTCATCCATTGCGAGGTTCGCTTGCCTGTCAGCGAGATACATCGCCACGGTTGCGATCTGTGAAGACCACTCTTCATACTCAATGCCGTGGAACTGTGTGAGCTTCACCACCACGCCCACATTGTCTGCGTTCGCAATCTCCAACCCGACCTGTCCCTGAGTTCCCTCAAGCTCTTGAAGACGAGCAAGGATCTTCAACTCAATGTCGCGGAGACGCTTGTAGGCAACGATGAGGAAGTTACCGGAGCCACACGCGGGGTCAATGTAGTTCCTCTCCCCAAGCGACTTACGAAGCTCCCTCAACCCCTTAACGTCATCCCACACCTTGCGCAGCCGATCCAAGTAGTCATCAAGGAAAAGCGGACGGATGAGCTTCAGGATGTTCTGCTCCGAGGTGTAGTGCTCTCCAAGCGCCCGTCGTTCTTCTTTGCTCTTGACGGTTTGGAACATCGCACCGAAAACAGCAGGGCTGATGCCCGACCAATCGTAGTGACAGGCTTTCAGAAGCGCTTCCCGCATCTCGGGGGTGAACTTGAAGAACGGGAGATCGTCCTTGTTGTCATACAGCCCGCCATTCACGTAAGGGAAGGCGGCGAGCAGCGGATCCGTGTGGGGCGGTCGTTCTTCGTGAGCGAGGACGTAGAAGAGTTCCTGTAACCGGCTACCGACATCGGATCCGTCAGGGCGGGTGGCTTCAACGATCTCCTGAAAGCGTCCCTTCTTCTTCCACATGTAGGTGTCGTCACCAAAGAGAAGGAAGAGGACACGGACGAGGAAGACTGAGACGTGATGACCGGTGTACCCGGCTTTCTCAAACGTCTCAAACAGGTCGCCCATCAGAACTGCCGCGTCCCTGTCAGCGACAATCTCGTTGATGGTGGCGTTCTTGTCGTACTCCCCGAAAACGGCTTCTACCCGGTGGAGGTTCGCCGGAAGCTCGTCAAGTGCGAACTCTGACGTGGTGCCTTGGAACACGTCGATGATGCGGATGGTTGCGAAGTCGCTGATGATGAGGAACGGAGCACGGTCGTGAGACGGGAGGGAGACAAGGTAGTCACGCGCTTGCTTCTCGGCAGCGTCAAGGCTCTTCCCGGCGCTCTTGTGCTCGATGAGAACGATGCCGCTCCACAGCACGTCAATGAACTGAATGGTGTTCGTGGTGCTGCTTCGGACGGGGTACTCGAACTCCACCCCGGCTGCGAGTAGGTCTTCAACTCCGACGACGTATCGGAGGAAGTCGCTCCAAAAGGACTGCGCGTACTGCTTCTCACGCTTGATCTTGCTCCACTTGGAAGCGAAGTCTTTCGCTGCTTTTCGACGCGCGGTTACGTCCTTGATCGCCATGACCACACCCTATCGGCTGCGGAGGCGGTCACCGTCGTCAGTAGTCCGCTTGCTCCCTAAGTGTTGGCACGTGGGAGTAGACGCCGTCGATCTCATCCTCAAGGAGGGCAAGGTTGGTGTAGCCGGTATCCAACCAATCAGCGAGCGCCGGGAAGTCCGCGGACTCCTGAACGTTCGGAAGGTTCCCGGCATACCTGAACCCCACCCCGCCTGCGTCATCCTCGTGGAACGCAAGCACAAACTTCTCCATCTCAGGAGGGAAGGGTCGACCTTCACTCAGTACCTCGTAGTGAACCTTCGTCTCAGCGAGTAGCCGGTCAAGCTTGTGCCCGAACTTCTTCCTCAGCCATTCGGCGCTTGCTGCGTCCCTCAACGCGGGTGTGACTCCGTCGACGTAGTTCATACGGATGCTCGCGAAGTATTGGATATGGCTCTTGAGCCTTAGCTCCACTGCCTGACGGTAGAGGTAGAGGAAGGGCAGCAGCATGGTGTCGTCTTCAGGCTTGCCGCTGAATGTTGAGGCAAGGCGCTTCGCTGATTCTTCGTAGAAAAAGGCGAAGTCTCCCGCGTCTTTGTGTGCGTATCGGACGATGAGGTTGCGGTAGGTGGTTGCCGGGGCGTTCCCCATCACAGCCGTTGACTTAGGCGTGGGCTTAGGATTCTTCATTCGGCTCTCCACCTTCGGTCGACACGATGTTCCCTCGCGAGTCAAAAGCTAAGCGATAGTGCTTCGCACGGTTCTCAAGGTCTCTCATTGCTCCGACCTCACGATACTGAGTGAGAAGAGAACCACTCTCGTCAAGAAGATGAAGAGTCATCAACCTCACGATCATCTGCGCAATACCACTAACGAGGTGGGAAACTGCCGCGTCGGGGTACTCTCCATCGTTGAAGTGCTTGATGGAGTTGTATGTTCGCGCGACACCTCGGGCGATCCCTGCGTTGTCGCCAATTTCGCCCCATGAGACACCGACAACATCGAGGCAACGATAGACCTGTGTAGCCGTGATGGGGCGGTTGCGCTCGTAAGTATCTTCCTCGCCGGGTCTCTCCCCGATCATCTTGCCCGCTGCTTCAAGGCTCATGGACATCGAGATGATGGTGTCTTCCATGAACGAGTTGGTGCGTCCGAAGTCTCCTACCGCAGGGAGTATGAACTTCTTCCAAGGCTCGTACTGTTCGTTCCACCGAACCATTCCCGCTTCGCCAACGTCGCTGAAGCGGGTGAGCATGCCGTCCAATGCTCTCTTGTTCGGTCTCGGTTGCGCGTAGTCCTGAACCGTGTGACTACTGATCGCCTCAACCTTCGGGTGCCCGAGCACGGTTGCTCCCATCGATCTCAGCACGATCTGCTCATCGCCCACATGATGCTGACGGAAGTGAATGGGACTTCCGGCTATGAGGGTCAGAAGGTGAACAACCTTCCGTTGCTCGTTGATGTGATCATTCAGGGGGCGCGGTTCCGGGAACTTGGATACGAGCACGGGTTGCGTAGAGATGTTCAAACCACTGTGAGGGTCGATATCGGGAGCCGCTGTGCGCCAATCACTCATGAGGCTCATCGTTGCCTCACCCTGTTGCCACGTGGACTCAACCCCGGTTGTGACTCGCACGACGAGATCTGCCGTCCCGTCTTCGCCAATCTCCCGGTCGGATGTGATGCCGTACAGCTGAGTCCACTGACGAAGCCCGTCAACTGCGCTACGAGCCTCAGCAACTTTGAACGGCTCGCTAAGAGAGCCTTCGTATCGTCCCAATAGGGTCTCTGACGGGGTGAGCTGTCCCAAAGAGACTCCGCTTCTCACTGAGTGCCCCCGCCACCGAATCCCGTAGAGACCGATCATGCCGTCAGGTGTGTGAAGGATGAGGTTTTGAGGGGGCGTCTGCGTCCGAAACCACTCGTCCACGTGTGCGAACTGCCCGGTCTCGTCGTGGGAGATGAAGGGAACGTCGACCACCGGACCCCGGTCTTCCATTCGCAACGTTGCGCCTGTGTAGGGGGTGCCGTCCACGCCGTCGATGAGCAAGCCGACATACGACTGACCGGGCGTAAGAGAGGTGATAGCCATACCCCGCAGTGTATGGGTGCTTCAGGCGCCCTGTTCCTCTGTTGGTTTGTCGTCCTCCGCGCCCTGTGACTGTGCCTGTGCGCCGAACACCTCGTGGAACGACTTCCAACCTTTCCCGAACTCTTCCCCCATCGCGGGTGGTTCCGGGAGTTTCCCATCCTCGCCGTACTCGGCTAAGTACACGCGAGTCTTGACGGCAGCTGTTGCCTCGTCGTAAACAACGTCCTCATTGAAGACGTTGCCGAGGTCAGGGATAGTGCCGTTCGCGTGAAGCACCTCAACGAAGGTGAGCGTTGTCATCGCGAGCATCAGTAGTCGAACCACCACAGGAACGGCGGCACGGTAGCGCTCATCTACTCCGAAGATTTGCCCCTGCGCTCGTCTTTCCGGGTCTGCGTGAACAACATCACCGTATATCCATGAGAACGCCAAAGCGTTGTCGCCAATCTGAGTCTCAGGATCATCGTTCATCTGAACGCGCACTTCGTAGTATCCGTTGCTCTCTGCTTTCGGATTCACCTTCGCCCACTGCTGCTTGAGCACACGGATGGATTCGATGTTGACCTCAGGGAGATTCGCCTTGTTCGCGAAGTAGGAGATCGCTTTCATGACCTTGGCGTGATAGGTGTCCTCGTCGTTGAGGATGAGTGGTCTCACTCGGGCAGCAGCGCTCTCTACCTGTTCTTCAGGCGGCAGGTTCCACGTAAGCGTGGTCTCGCCCGTCTCCGGGTTGAGTTGAATGGTCATCGTGGGGTTGAGCAACTTCTGAAGGAGCGCGGCATCCTTGGACAGGGAATGCGCCCGTATGCGTCGGGCACGGAGCACGAACGCCCGTAGCGTGCTCAGATACCGCTCTTCATGGTCAGTCATGACTTCACCCTATGGCTGCGTCTCTGATGACCGGTCGACACGCCCGAGAATCAATAACCTTGACATAACTTATATAATCCCATATATTGGTTATGTAACCGCCCGTGACCGGGAATTAGCTTGGGACGCGAATCTGTCCCGCCTATGGTTCGAAGTAGTGCCGATCTCTCACCCTCACTCGGAGGGGTACGAGAGATACACGAAGGAAGACCAATGGCAAACGAATGCTACAACCGCTTTGAAATCACCGCCCCTACTGAGCATGTCACCTCGCTTCACGAGCTGCTGACCACAGCCCCCAAGAATGGCGATGCTGACGGGTGGCTTGACGCCCTGAACGTCCTACTTGCTACGGACGCAACCACGGGCATCCGCGACGACGCTTTCTATGACTCGCTTGAAGATGAAGAGAAGCGCTACCCGTTCGATACGGAGTGGACTTTGACTGACAACGAGGATGGGTCATCAACGCTTGGATGGGTTTGCTTCACCAAGTGGTTCGGGTACAACCCGATTCTTTGCCCGCTCTTGGACTTCCTTGAAACCAACTGCTCCCTGATTCGGTTTGAGTACTTGGAGTGCGAACCTGCGACTTCTTACGGCTATTGGGTTGCTTTCTCCCGTGACCGCAACGGAAGTCTTGAACGAGACTTCTCTCGTGAAGTAGTGGAGTCCATTTCGGAGGATGATGTACAGGCTTCGGATGAGGTCAAGTTTTTCAACCCGACCGGCTATGACCTTGAGGATTACTACCCCATCCTCATGTGGGATGACGGAACGTTCACAGACATAACGTACGTAGACGTGTTGACTGTGCTTCCTCTCACACCTGTCAACCGGTAACCACCGTGTGAGACAGAGACCGCCACTGCGCCAAGCTCTGTCTCACACCCCACTTCTTCTCTGATCGCACTCCCTCACAAGGAGGGGTGCTTCTTGAATCAGAAAGAAGAACATCAATGGACATCAACCACTCTCACTACGCAGATTATGGACCCAACCTACTTCGGATTCTTGACCGTACGACGTGCCTGAATGAAGAAGCGGATGGATTCTTCATCAACCCGGAGGGCGTCAACCTTGAAGAGCACTTCCCCATCCTCATGTGGGATGACGGAACTCTGTCAAGTGGGGCGGAGAAGCTTGCCCTCGGCTTCGCTTGTCCACCTCATCTCTATGACGAGGACTTTGACGTTGACTCTGATTGGGTGACCGTGTACTTGTATGGCTTCCCTCAGACCTTCATGAAGAAGCTCATCCCTTTTCTATCAGTCGCGGCTCTCACCAACATCGAGAGCGACGAGTTCTTGTCAGAGAACGAGGTGTTCAGGGCGGGCTTCCGTGCCGAACTTCGCGAACGCTCTGCGAATGACGCAGTTGCGGAGTTCATGGAAGTAGCCCTCCCTATTCTGTTTTCAACAGCTTCGTCTACTTTCGTGAGCAACCGCGATGCGCTCATGTTTGAGATGGGTTGGGCATGCGGAAAACTGAACCTTGCCGCACCCGAAGGATTGTGACCGAGCATCCTTCTCCAAACTTAAAGAAGTTGGTTTGGAGAAGGGTGATTCTCTTCGTTTGAGGTCAAGCGTTCTTCCACAGCCGGTAGGCAACTCGCTTCACCGGCATGGAGTATCCCGGCTTCCGAAGCACGTACTCCCACAGCCGAGCGTCAGCGTTGTCGTGGTTGAGAAAAGACATCGCGAGGTCATCGTGATGAGGGAGCAACGTCTGAACAAGAGCAAACAGAAGATCCCTTGGAGTGGATTGATTCGTGATGAGGTTTCGGAACACAGCCTCACGAACGATGGTGTCACTGTCGCAAGCCCACTCCCACAGTTCAGCAAGCTCCTGCTCACCGGTAGCCGGGTTAGCAGACCGTCCAATCAGAGTGTTCTCGCTCACGGTATCTCCTTCTCCTGATGGGAAGCACACTACGAGGAACCGCCGACATTCCTTCACCGAGTTTCTTTTAGTTCAATGTCCGAACTTCGAGCGATACTGTACGCAACGAAGGGAGTAACCATGAGCACCATTGAAACCGTAGAGGCTGTGATTGTTCAGCCGGTCGCTAACCGTGATGCGATTCTCTCCACCATCGCTGATGAGGTTGCTTCCTCCACTCAGAAGGCTTACGCACAGTCCATGAAGGGGCTTCTCGCCTTCTACGAGCAGCAGGGGTGGGACTTCTACCCTCAGAGCGGTGATGTGACCCGTGACAGCGGCATGTTCACTGAGCGTGTGCTGTCCTATCTGCGTCACCTCGCTGACAACGGACGAACTCTCTCCACCATCAATAAGACTCTCGCTGCCGTGAAGAACCGCACCTCGTTTGAGAACCCGCTGTTCTACTCAGCGCTTCACTCCAAGCCCGTCAAGGCGTTCATGGAAGGTCTCGCCCGTCAGGGCAAGGAACACTCCCCCCGCAAGGCTCAGGCGTTCACCCTTGATGACCTGAACCTCATCTACAAGAGCATCAGCACCCACACGCCGCGTGACATCCGGGATAAGGCACTCATCGCACTTGGAGTAGCGACCGCTCTTCGCTCATCCAACCTTGGAGAGCTCACCCTGTCTGACATCACCCCGGCAGTAGCGATTGACGGTGTGAACGTCCGTGTCCGCTTCTCCAAGACCGATCAGACCGGGCAGGGGATCTTTATCCCTGTGGCACGGTTCTCCAAGCGCCGGTTTGACCCGGTGCGGGCGCTCACGGATTGGCTTGCTGTGCTCCGTTCCTTCGGATACACGAAGGAGACTCACCCCAAGTTCCCGCTGTTCCCCGTCATCCGGGGTCTGAGGGGCGTTCAGGCGACCGGAATGCGTCATCCGAGTATCGCGATCACCGAGATGCTGCGTCAGCGCGTTTTAGAGGCGTCTGTGGCTTCTCCCGCTCAGGCTGAGGCGTTCTCGTCCCACAGTCTCCGCGCTACGTTCATCACCCTGAGCAATCAGGCGGGTGTTGCTGAGAAGGACATCGCTCGTGTTTCAGGGCACAAGGATATGACGACGCTTCGCGGGTACGACCGCACGAGTGCTGAGATGAGTGCTCAGACCGCCTACCTGAACCCGGTGAAGAAGAAGAGTCGGTAACTCGTTCACCGGAGAAGACCCCTGTTGCCTACGCTACGGGGGTCTTCTCCTTTTCCGCCTGAGCCTTCTTGATTGCCGCAAGGTCGGTTTCCGCTCGCGTCTTCGGCTCACGTCCGGTGGAGTTCAGGATCGCCTTCATATCTGCGACAGCACGCTCAGAGGCAGTCATGTCGATCTCATTGCCCTTGGGGTCTTGCCCCATGAGCAGCAGCTTGGTGAGAGCGTTGCTGCTACCCACCACTTCGAACATGTCGTCGGCTTCTCCGTCTGCTTCCACCCGGAGAGTCGGAGCATCAGCGGAGAACATCGCTGCCACTTCGGTAAGAGCTTCTGCCGTATCAGCGGCATTGAAATGCATGTAAAAAAATGTCATCAACGTAGTGGAGTGACCGAGGATGGAACGAGCTATGGCGGGGCTAACTCGTGCCGTGCCCAACGCTGTAGCGGTCATGTGGCGCATGTCATGCCCACGGTGGTGAGGCAGGTTGAGACGAGTGAGCAGCCGCGTCCACGCGTACCTGTCCTTCTGAGGTCGGATCGCGGTGCCGTCCTCCTTCACGAAGAACAGATTCTCCAACCCCTCATCAGGCTCCCACGTGCCGTTCTTCTTGCCCTCTCGCTTCCACTTGTCCCGCTGCTTCTTCCACAACAGAAGGTGATGGGTGACTTCATCGGGCAGGGTGATGATGCGCTTACCTGAGCGGGTCTTGGTCTTCTTCTTGATGAAGAACTTCCCGGTTTCCCGGTTCCGGTCAAGCTGCCTGTTGATGATTAGTTCGGTCGGGTGGGACGGGTCTTCCAAGTGGCGGAAGGATGAGTCCTCCACCCCAAGCCGTTCGCTTGCCCGGAGACCCATGAACGAGAGAATCCACATCCCGAGTTCAGGGGTGTCGTAGAGCGACTTGTAGATCTGAGCAGGGATGTAGTGGTGCTCAATGATTGCTGCTTCTGCCGCGTCACTCATCTTGGCTTGCTTGGGTCGGGTGACACCAAGCAGCGGGTTGTGAGTCAGGAGGTCATCGAAGACCGCGTATTCAAGCATCTGATTCAGCAGGGAGTAGATGGTTCGCCTGAGAGACAGTCCGTTCCGAGGCTCATCGGTCTTGACGATCTCCCCGTTCTCATCCACTCGCGTCTTCTTCTCAATGACGAGGGTTGTCCATATGAACGTGTTGAGCATCTTCTTGGTGAGGGCGCTGATGCGCTTCGTCCCAAGGTGCGGCTCAATGTGGACGCGGAACCGGGTGTTGTACTCGCCTACTGTTGCCTGATCGAGCTTGTCCTTGTTGGATGCTTCCTGCCGGTGAACAAGCCACTTGTCGTATAGCTCTGAGACGGTGATGCTCTGCTGATACCGCTGAGGCACGAGGTTGTCGTTGTAAGGGTCAGCCACCATCAGGGCACGGAAGTCCATGACCTTCTCTTCAAGGCGCTGCTCAGCGAGAGCTTTCGTGGGTGCCGTGCCGGTGAGACGCTTCTTGATGCGCTCAAAGCCGATGACCGCACCTGTCGCCTCATCCTGAACGGGACGCTTGACGGTGAACACCCTGACGGCTTGCCACGACGGGACACCGTTGATGGTGCGTCTGTTCGCCTGTGCCATGCCCCGTACCCTATCTCAGGGTCGCGGATTCATTAACACCCATATTGACACCGGGGCGGCGTTTTTCAACCCGTCCGACAGGTGCCCGAGTAAGAGAAAACCCCCGGTCAGAGTGGATTTCTCCATCTAACCGGGGGTCTAACGCGGTGACGGTGGGATTTGAACCCACGGTAGGGGGTTACCCTACACAACTTTTCGAGAGTTGCACCTTCGGCCGCTCGGACACGTCACCGCGGATCAGTTTACGACACACGGGGCGGCCGCGCGAATCGGGCGCTCACCAGGCGGCGGCGACCTCGGCGTGCGTGCGCAGGATCCCCTCGGTGCTGCCGGCCGGTGCGCGCCCGATGCCGCACTCGGTCGCGACGCCGAAGGCCTGCACGTACGGGGTGGCGGCGGCGATGCGGCGCTGCGCTCCTTCCGCGCCGTCCTCGCGGTGCACGAGACCGAGATACAGCTCGTCCACCGGAGACAGGTCGGCGAGCGGCGCGAAGTAGGCCTCGTCGTCGTGGGCGATCGGCACGGGCAGGTGCAGCCACGTCAGCGACCGGGAGGCGGCGGCGGCCACGGCGTTCGCGTAGCGCACGAGGTTCCCCGCGTCGGACGGCTCGAAGAAGTGCTTCTCCCCCGCGTCTCCGTAGCAGAGGTGCACGCCGACCTCGACGTCGACCGGCACCGCGTCGACGAGGGCGGCGAGCCGCGCCACGAGGCCGTCGAAGGGGTCGCCGGGCCACCAGGCCTCCATCACGGCGCCGTACCCGGAGGCGCGTTCGATGATTCCCATCTCGCTCGCGACGTCCCACTGCACGGCGAGGTCCTCGTGCGGGATCGCCGCGAGGATCTCGTCGAGCTCGCGGAGGACCGCGGCGGTGTACACCGGCTCGATGGCGGCACGGTCGTCGCCGCGGAAGAACGACGAGATCACCGCGAGCGGCGTGGGCAGCGACACCTGGAAGCGCGTGCCCGGAGCGACGACGCCCTCCGCGCGCAGACGGGCGAAGAGGGCGTACGACTCGATGGCGGCAGCGGCGTAGCCCAGCGGGGGCAGCACGATGGCGGCCGCGTCGACGCCCTCGGCGATCCGCAGTCCGCGCGCGTCGATGCCGGCGGGGAACGGGATCGGCTCGTCGCCGATACGCTCGATCCCGTCGGCCTGCCCGATCACGTCGGGCTGGAACATGATCCAGTGGAACCGCTTCCCGACTTCCCCGTCGGGGATGCGGCGCAGCCGGTCGCCGAGCAGCCCCGCGGCCGTGCGGATGGTGGTCTCGGCGTCGTCGTAGTTCACACTGCCCACGAGAAGGGCACCCTGGGGCTGCGTCATGCCCCCAGAATATCGGCGCGAGCACCGGCCCAGGGGCCGGCTGTTTTGCACGGGCATCGGCGAGGCGGTGGTCGCGAACCCGGTTAGGATTGCCTAAGAACCCGCCGCCTGAGGGGGCAGCACCGACGGGAAGGATGCGCAGCATGGGATTCATCACCTCCGAGGCGCTCGCGAGCACCGGCTACGTCGTGCTCGACGACGACACCACCCCGATCGACCCCTCCGAGTGGCGCGACCTCGAGTACGTCGGCTGGCGCTCCTCCGGCGTCACGCGCTTCGCCCCGCTCGCGAGCTACGCAGGAGCCGTCGACTGCAACGGGTTCTGGAACCACACCCCGCCGCGCACCGACAAGGACGGCGTGTGGATCGACTCCCAGGTCGCAGTCGCACCCACGCTCCAGCGGCGCGCACTGGAGCCGGGCGCCGGTGTCGGGCGGTGCCGCGTGATCGAGCTGCAGCCCAACGAGTACGCCGATGCGATCTACAACCTGCACCAGGACGACAACAACCGCCTCAACGAGCCCGGCACGGGCTGGGTCGTCCGCGGCTACTACAACCTCACCGACGACGCCGACTCGATGCTGATCCTGCGCTCCGATCGGTTCGACCCCGCCACCGAGGTCCGCCTGCCGCTGCACGCCGGGTCGCGCATCATCCTCGACACCCAGCGCTTCTGGCACGCCGTCTGGCACCGCGGCACGGAACCCCGCTACGCGCTCATCACCTCGTGGACCAGCGGCCCCGAGCTCGACGCCTACATCGCCGCCCACCACGGCGACCCGCATCCTCCCACCGTGCCGCTCGATCCGCGGCTCGTGGACGACGCACAGGTCGAACTCCATAGGCGCATCGAGGAGCGCCGCCGCGCGTTCGAGGCGCAGGGCATCGTGATGGAGCCGCCCGTCGACATGAGCGTCTGACCCTCGATGTCCCGGCAGTGCGACGCTACGCTCACCTCATGACCACCGCAGCCGTCCTCACGGTGTCCGACCGCTCCGCCGCCGGCACCCGGACCGACACCGCCGGACCGATCGCTGTCGCCGCCCTCCGCGATGCGGGCTTCGAGTGCGCCGACGCGGTCATCGTGCCGGACGGCGCCGATTCGGTCGAACACGCCCTGCGCGCGCTGCTGTCCCGCGGCGCACGGCTGGTGGTCACCACCGGCGGCACCGGAGTCGCTCCCCGTGACGCGACACCCGATGGCACGGCACGTGTGCTCAACCACGAGCTGCCCGGCATCGCGGAGGAGCTGCGTCGCCGGGGCGCCGCCACCGTTCCCACGGCTCTGCTCGGCCGCGGACTCGCGGGGGTCGCCGGCGGCGCACTGGTCGTGAACCTGCCCGGATCCGTCGGCGCGGTCGAAGACGGCATGCCGGTGATCCTGTCCGTCGCGCAGCACGTGATCGCCCAGCTCGACGGCGGAGACCACGCATGACCGTCGCTCTCGCCGCGATCACCGAGGGCGAGCTGTCGCTCGACGCCCACGTCGCCGCCGTGGAGGATGCGACCGCCGGCGCCGTCACCACGTTCCTCGGCCGGGTGCGCGACCACGACCCGGACGCGAGCGGCACGGTGGTGGCCCTGGAGTACACCGCGCATCCGGATGCCGAGCGCATCCTGCAGACCATCGCGGCGCACGCGGTGTCGACCGGGGAGAGCGGTGAGGCGATCGTGGCGGTGAGCCATCGGATCGGCCGCCTCCCGGTGGGTGCCGCCGCCGTCGTGATCGCGGTGGCCGCGGCGCACCGCGACGAGGCGTTCGCCGTGTGCCGCGAGACCATCGAGGCCATCAAGCGCGATCTCCCGGTGTGGAAGCGTCAGGTCGAGGCCGACGGCACGACGGTCTGGAAGGGCATCGGCGGCTGAGCTGCGCGTCACCCTCCCGCGAACGGCGGCTGAGGGCTGATGCTCACCCTCCGGCGAACGGCGGGAGGGGACCGCGCGCTCCCTCCGGCGAACGGCAGCTGAGGACCGAGCGCGCCCCTCCGGCGAACGGCGGGAGGGGACCGCGCGCGCTCCCTCCGGCGAACGGCGACTGAGGGCCGAGCACGCCCCTCCGGCGAACGGCGACTGAGTGCCGAGCGTCACCCGCCGGCGAACGGCGGGAGCACGTCGACCGTCTCCACCCCGGCCAACGCGAACCCGTCGTCGACTCGACGCCCGTCCACCAGCAGCGCGCAGCGGTCGAGGATCCCGGCAAGGCCCGGATGGTCCGCCGTCAGGCGTGCCCGCAGGTCACCCAGCGTCGACGCCTCGAGAGCCTCGGCCTCGACGCCCGCCGCATCCTGGGCGGCGGCGAAGTAGCGCACCGTGGTCATGCCGACTCCTGCCCGCGGTGGGCTGCGGCGAGCGCGACGATCTCGGCCACGGTCGCCCGCACCTGCTCCGGTGTCCCTCCCCCACGCCCGGCGACCAGCCCGGCCACGAACGCACTGAGGGGTGCCGCAGGTCGCGCGACCCCGGTCGCCACATCCCGCGCGAGGTCGAGGATCAACGCGATCGGCACGTCGTCCGGGCCGAGCGCGAAGCGCTCACGGAGTTCGCCCGCCCAGGCGTCGAGGGCCTCCGGGGGCAGTGTGCGATCGGTCATGGCGTGTCCTCCTTCTGCTGCTGCTCGCGAGCGCGAGCGAGATCGGCCGGGGTGTCGATGTCGTCGCAGAGCCCATCCTCGTCGGGCAGCCACGTGATCGCGAGCCCTTCGAACAGCTCGCGCGCCGCGACGCTCTGCACGGTCCCGAGGGCGGCGCGCGCCCGCTCCATTGCCGCGGTGCGGTAGAGCCCCGCGAGCCACTGCGGGTGCCCGCCCGCTGTGAACACGAAGCCCTCCGCGTCCGCCAGCGCTCCGGCCTCCGCCGCCTCCGCTCTGGCCGCGGACAACCGTGCGACGAGCGCGGCCGGATGCACCAGGTCGCCCGCGAGCACGAAGGCCCACGGGGCGTCCAGCGCGGGAAGGGCAGCCGCGATGCCCGCGACGGGGCCCCCGTGCGGCGGTTCCTCGCGGGTCCACGCCACGCGCTCGTCGTCCTCGATGCGCGGTCCGACCGCCACCAGCGGCGCGACACCCGCCCCGGCGAGGGCGCCGACCGTGCGCACGAACAGGCTGCGGCCGCCGAGCAGGAGTCGCGGCTTCACGACGCCGCCCATCCGGCTGCCGCGTCCGCCCACGAGCACGACGGCGGCGGTGCGCAGATCGTCCGTCACTCCCCCGGCCTCCGCCACGATCCGCTACGACCGCCCTCCTTGGCGACGATGCGCACCTGCTCGATCGACGCCGACCGGTCGACGCCCTTGATCATGTCGACCACGGCGAGCGCCGCGACAGACACGGCCGTGAGCGCCTCCATCTCGACGCCGGTGCGGTCGGCCGTGCGCACGGTCGCCGTGATGCGCACCCCGTCGTCGTCGATGTCCAGATCGACCACGGCGCCATGGACCCCGATCACGTGCGCGAGCGGCAGCAGCTCCGGCGTGCGCTTGGCCGCCTGGATGCCCGCGATCCGGGCGACCGCGAGCACATCCCCCTTCGGCACCGCGCCGTCGCGGAGCAGCGCGATCGTCGCAGGGGCGCAGCGCACGAGCCCCGCGGCCGTCGCCGCCCTGACGGTGGGCTGCTTGTCGGTCACGTCGACCATGCGGGCATTCCCGGCCGAGTCCAGGTGGGTGAAGGTCATGTCAGCTCCATCACGTCGATCAGGTCCCCCGCCGCGACCTCGACGGTCTCCGCGGGGACGATGGCATAGGCGGTCGCGGCGGCGAGGCCGACCGCGAGGTGCGAGCCCGAACCGCCGCGGGCGGCCGGCAGCACCACGCCGCCCTCGGCGAGCACGGCCGGAAGGTACTGGCGCCGACCGGGAGGGGTGCGCCACGAGGCCCCGGCGGGCAGACGACGGAGCGGGCGATGGAGGTCCCTGCGTCCCTGCAGCCTCCGCAGCGCCGGCCGCACGAACACCTCGAACGACACGGCCGCGCTCACCGGGTTGCCCGGCAGTCCGAACAGCAGGGTGCCGCGGTCGGTCACCCCGAAGCCCTGCGGCTTCCCCGGCTGCATGGCGATCCGTGCGAACTCCATCGTCCCGCCGAGGCTCTGCCGCACCGGCTCGTACGCCCCGGCGCTCACACCGCCGGAGAAGATCACGACGTCCACGCCGAGCTCCTCGGCCGCGGCGACCGCCGCACGTGGCTCGTCGCCCTCGTCGCCGAGCACGTCCCGCAGCACCACGTCCGCGCCCGCCTCTTCCGCGAGGGCAGCCAGCAGCAGCCCGTTCGACTCGGGGATCTGCCCGCGGCGCAGCGGCTGCCCCGGTGCGACCAGCTCCGCACCCGTGGAGAACACCGCCACGCGAGGGCGGGCGACCACCGGAGCCGTGTGGATGCCGACGGAGGCCAGGGCGGCGAGCTGCCGCGCGCCCAGCACGCTCCCCGCGGGAAGGGCCATGGCACCCGCCGCGACGTCCTCGCCGGCTCGACGCACGTGCGCCCCGGTGGCCCGCGGCGCCCGGAGGACCGTGATCTCGCCCAGCGAATCGGCCAGGCCGCCCGCCGTGTCCTCGAACGGCACCACGGTGTCGGCGGCACTCGGCAGCGGCGCTCCCGTCATGATGCGCGCCGCCGTGCCGGGCGGAAGCGCAGGGTCGTCGCCGCTGCCCGCCGGCACGTCCGCGACGACGCGCAGCCGTGCGGGCGCGAACTCGGTCGCGCTCGCCACGTCGCCGAAGCGCACCGCGAAGCCGTCCATGGCGGAGTTGTCGAACACGGGCACCGGGTTGCGCGCGAGCACGGGCTCCGCGAGGGTGAGGCCTCGGGCCGCGGCGAGCTCCGTCTGGATCGACGGGAGCACCGCGGCAGCCGCCAGCACTCGCGCGAGCTGCTCCTCGACCGTGCGGAGACCGCTCATCGCGCCGCCCACGCCATCATGCCGCCGGTCAGCACCACGGCATCCGCGCCGGCGGCCCGCAGCGCCCGCGCCGCGCGTGCCGCGCGCATCCCTGCCTGACACACCACGACGATCCGCCCGCTGTCCGCGAAGCGCGCGGGCGCCGCGAGCACCTCGCCGAGCGGCACATGCTCGGCCCCCGGGATCATGCCGGTGGCGACCTCCGCCGCCTCGCGCACGTCGAGCACCGCAGCACCCGCCGCGACCTCGGCCGCGAGGGCAGCGACATCGACATGAGGCACGCCGGGAGGCGCAGAGCGAGGAGCCGTGCCCGCCGTGGGCACTCCGCGATCGACAGGGCGCGTCTCGTGATCGACAGGGCGCGTCTCGGGATCGACAGAGAGCCTCTGAGGATGGACCGCGCGCCCCGCAGGACCGACCGCCCGCCCCTCAGGACCGACCGCGCGCGTCTCGGGACCGACCGCGCGCGTCTCGGGACCGACCGCGCGTGCCTCGGGATCGACCGCGCGTGCCTCGGGATCGACGAGGCGCGCCCCAGAATCGGCGGGCCGTGTTCCTGCGGCCGGCGAGCGCTCCCCGGCTTCCGCAGCCGCGCCCGTCGTCGCGGCACGCGATCCGCGCAGGGGCACCTCGCTCATGCGGCCGCGCAGCGCGTCGATCAGCAGTACCCGGCCGAACAGGGGCTCGCCGATGCCCGCGACCAGCTTGATCGTCTCCATCGCGAGCAGCGACCCCACCTGAAGGCACAGCGCGCCGAGCACGCCCACCGCCGCGCACGAAGGCAGTGCCCCCACCTCCTCCGGCGGATACAGGTCGCGCAGGACGACCGGCTCGGTGCCGGCAGGGGGATCCGACCAGAACACGGTGACCTGCGCCGCGAACTCCTGCACCACGCCCCACACCAGGGGGACGCCGCTGCGCTCGCAGGCGGCGGCCACGAGGCTTCTGGTCTCGAACGAGTCGGAACCGTCGATCACGACATCGGCGCCGGCGAGCAGCGTGTCCGCGTTCGCCGCGGTCAGCCGCTCACGCACCGGGCGCACGATGGTCTCGGGAGACAGCTCGCCTGCCACGCGTACCGCGCTGTCGACCTTGGGCGCATCCACATCGGCGAGGCGGTGCAGCACCTGCCGCTGCAGGTTCGACAGCTCCACCGTGTCGTCATCGATGACGGTGAGCGTGCCGATGCCCGCGGCAGCGAGCGCGAGCACCACGGGCGAGCCCAGTCCGCCGGCACCCACGACCGCGACGTGCGCGGCCCGCAGCCGCCGCTGTCCGAGCTCTCCCAGATCGGCGAGGACGAGATGCCGCGCGGCTCTGGCGGCTTCGGCGCGGCTGAGCGCCTCGACCGGCTCGACGAGCGGGGGCAACGGCATGCGGCCAGGCTACTCCGCAGCTCGCCGACCGCGGCCCGAGTTCGCCCGGGGGAAATCGCGCGCTGCATCCACTGACAGGCTCGAAAATCCGCAGCCACGGAATAATCCCGGCACAACCCCTGGATCTGCGGAAGTGAGGGCTTTAGGCTCGGCGCTGTGAGCAGCTATCGCATCGCCGAAGCAGCGCGCCTGCTCGGCGTCAGCGACGACACCGTGCGGCGATGGGTCGACCAGGGCACGCTCCCGGTCACCGACGACAGCCCCGCCCGGATCCCGGGCGAGGCGCTGGCGCAGCATGCGGTCGCACTGGCCGCCGCTCCCGCTGTGCCGGGCGACGTGCTCTCCAGCGCGCGCAACCGCTTCACGGGGCTCGTCACCCGCGTGCAGGTCGACGGGGTCATGGCGCAGGTGGACATCCAGGGGGGACCGCACCGCGTCGTCTCCCTGATGTCCGCGGAGGCGGTGGCGGAGCTGGACCTTCATCCCGGTTCGCTGGCGGTCGCCGTCGTCAAGGCCACGACGGTGATCGTGGAGACCCCGCGATGAACGCGGGTGAGCGCGGAACAGGCCGCATGGCACCTCGGGGCCGTCGCGTCACCGCGGCCGCCGCGCTCGCCCTCGCTCTGACTCTCGCGGGCTGTGCGAGCGCCCCCTCCTCGGCGGACCGGGCGGGGGCGGACGGCGAGGTCACGGTGTTCGCCGCCGCCTCCCTGCGCACGGCCTTCGACGCGATCGCCGAGGCCTTCCGAACCGCGCACCCGGAGGTCACCGTGCACCCGATCGTCTACGACGGGTCGAGCGTGCTCGTCACCCAGCTCACCGAGGGCGCGCACGCGGATGTGCTCGCCACGGCGGACGAGCGCACCATGCAGACCGCGGTCGATGCCGGACTCGCGTCCGATCCGCAGCCCTTCGCCACGAACACGCTGGTCGTCGCGATGCCGGCCGGGAACCCCGCCGGCATCACCACCCTGTCCGACCTCGCCGCAGCCACCGCCGTGCTGTGCGCGCCGGAGGTGCCGTGCGGGGCGGCCACCGCACGGCTGCTCGAGTCTGCAGGGGTCACCGTGACACCAGCCAGTGTGGAGCAGAACGTCACCGCCGTGCTGCAGAAAGTCGTCGAGGGCGAGGCGGATGCCGGCATCGTCTACGCCACCGATGTGCGCGGCGAGGACGTCGAGAGCTTCGCCCCGGAGGGCGCGGAGGACATCGTGAGCCGCTATCCGATCGCCACGCTCGACGGCTCCTCTGAGGCCGGCGCCGCCTTCGTCGCGTTCGTCCAGGGGCCGGAGGGGCAGCGCCTCCTCGCGGATGCCGGCTTCGGGACGTCCTGAGGCCGCCCCCATGCCCTCGACCATCCGCACCGACACCGGGGCCACGCCGCCGTTCCTGCTGATCGCCCCGGCCGCGCTCGGCATCCTGCTGCTCGTCCTGCCCCTTCTCGCGCTGGTCGGCCGGACGTCCTGGGCGACCTTCTGGACGGACGTGACCTCGCCCACAGCCCTCGACGCCCTGCGCCTGTCGCTCACGACCGGGCTCGCTGCCACCGCCGTCTGCGTCCTGCTCGGCCTCCCGCTCGCCCTGCTGATCGCCCGCTCCGGCCCGCGCACCTCGGCTCTGCTGCGCGCCCTGGTCGCCGTGCCGTTGGTGCTGCCGCCGATGGTCGGCGGAGTCGCGCTGCTGTTCCTCCTCGGCAGGTCGAGCCCGCTCGGCGCCGCGATCGCGGACTGGTTCGGCACCGGCATCCCGTTCACCCCGCTCGCGGTCGTCCTGGCGCAGGCATTCGTCGCCCTGCCGTTCCTCGTGCTCGCGGTCGAGGGCACGATCCGCAGCACCGGCAGCCGCTACGAGCGCACCGCCGCCACGCTCGGCGCCTCCCCCTCCATGGTGCTGTGGCGCGTCACCCTCCCCCTGGCCGCTCCCGGCATCGTCGTCGGCGTCATCCTGTGCTTCGCCAGAGCCATCGGCGAGTTCGGCGCGACCGCGCTCTTCGCCGGCAATGCGCCGGGAGTCACGCAGACCATGCCGCTGGCGATCTACACCGCGTTCAACGGTGCGAGCGGCGGCCGCGAGACCGCGGTGGCCCTGTCGGTGCTGCTGCTCGCGACCGCCGTGGTCGTGCTGCTGCTCGTGCGGGCCTGGCGCCCCGGGGCGCTGCGATGACGCGCGACGAGGGTGCACCGCAGGACGGTGGGGCGACGCAGGACCCACAGGCGACGCAGGACGGTGGGGCGACGCGCGACAGTGGAGCGACGCGCGACCGTGGAGCGACGCAGGACTCACGAGCGACGCACGACTCACGAGCGACGCAGGACCCACGGACGACGCAGGGCCCGTCGACGGCGCAGGGCCTCGACGCACACGTGGTGGTGCGGCGCAGCGGCCTCGACGCGGCGCTGCGCGTGGGGGCGGGCGAGGCGGTGGCGATCATGGGGCCGAGCGGAGCCGGCAAGACCACGCTGCTGGAGGCGGTAGCCGGACTCGTGCGCATCGACGACGGTCACATCGACCTCGACGGACGACGCCTCGCGGGAGCGACCACGCACACACCCCCCGCGCAGCGCGCGGTCGCGCTCCTGGGCCAGGAGGCGCTGCTGTTCCCTCACCTCAGCGCGGGGCAGAACATCGCGTTCGGGGCACGCGCCGGCGGCCTCGACCGCACACAGGCACGGCGGTCCGCTGCCGACTGGCTCGCGCGCCTCGGGCTCGAATCCCTGCGCGACCGTCGCCCGCACGAGCTCTCCGGCGGTCAGCGGCAGCGCATCGCCCTCGCCAGGGCTCTGGCCGCACGACCCCGGCTGCTGCTGCTCGACGAGCCCTTCACCTCGCTCGACGTGGAGGCCGCCGCCCACCTGCGCGACGTCGTCCGCGCACACCGCGACGACACCACGAGCGTGATCGTGTCGCACGGCATCGTCGATGCCCAGTCCCTCGCCGCACGGCTCGTGATCCTGCAGGACGGCCGCATCGTGCAGGACGCCCCGGTGGCGGCCGTGCTCGCAGCCCCCGCCACGTCGTTCGTCGCCGCGCTGGCGGCCTCCGCCCGCTGAGGCGTCCCGTCGGTGCCGCCGACCGCCCGCCGCGTCAGGACCGTAGCCCGCGCCCGCCACGTCAGGGCCGAAGCGCGAGCCGTCCGCCCGCGGACCGCCGCCCGCGCCCGCCGCGTCAGGGGCGCCGCAGCCGCGCGGCGTCGGGTGTGGACACCGGGTCCCACCCGCGCTTCGGCGCGCGTGTGCCGCGCTGGTCGTCGCGCGAGCGGTAGACGATGTACGGGCGGAACAGGTACCCGACCGGGGCCGAGAACACGTGCACGAGTCGCGTGAACGGCCACAGCGCGAACAGCAGCATCGCCGTGAACACGTGCAGCTGGAACAGCAGCGGCACGTCCAGCATCAGATCGGGCCGCGGCTGCAGGATGATCAGCTGGCGGATCCACGGCGAGATCGTCTCGCGGTAGTGGAAGCCGCCGCCGAACACCTGGTACACCACGGTCGCGCCGGTGCCGAAGAGCAGCGTCGCGCCCAGGAACACGTACATCACCTTGTCCATCACCGTGGTCGCGAGGAACACCGCGGCCACCGTGCGCCGCCGGTAGATCAGGATCGCGAGGCCGGCGAGGGTGAGCACCGCGGCCGCCGTGCCGAGCACGGTCGCCCCGACGTGGTAGATCTCCTCCGTGATGCCGATCGCGTACAGCCACTCCCGCGGGATCAGCAGCCCCACGACATGCCCCGCGATCACCATGAGGATGCCCAGGTGGAACATCGGCGACCCCCACCGCAGCAGCCGGTTCTCGTAGGTCTGCGACGACCGCGTCGTCCAGCCGAACTTGTCGTAGCGGTACCGCCAGATGTGGCCGAGCACGAAGACCGCGGCGCAGACGTAGGGCACCACGACCCACAGGATGATGTCGAGGCTCATCTCGGCTCCCTCGTTCGGAAAGCGGGCATCGGCAGGCTCAGGCCCACGGTCTCGGCGGGCGGCCCCTCGTTCACGAGCGACAGCACGCGCTCGCGCATCGCCTGGTCGACCTTCGGAAGCGACAGCGTCACCGCACGAACCACGTCCGCCCAGCGGCTGTCCATGCTCTCCAGCGCCGCCCGCAGCACCTCCACACCCTCGCGGTGCGCGGCCAGTACGGCGTCGGCCACGGGCGAGGCTGAACGCGCGGAGAACTCCAGCACGGCGGGCAGGTAGTCGGGCAGCTCCGCCGCGTCGAACTCCCATCCCGCCGCGCGGTATGCCTCCCGGAACGTGACGAGGGCCGTTCCCCGCCGCCGCGTGTCACCCGTCGCGTAGTAGCTCAGATACAGCGAGCACTTGCGCTTGAGGTCGAAGGTCGTCACGTATTCGCGCTGCACCTGCGCCTCTCCGGCCTGCACCGCACTCTCGAGGAACCGCAGCAGCGGCTCCTCGACCGCCGCCGGCAGCCCGACTGTGTGCGCCCGGACGACCGGCACCCGGTCGAACCACGCCGCGTCGGGGTAGTCGAGCAGCAGCGACGCGATCATGTGCACGGTGCGCCGCTGCGGCGGGCTGAGCGGCGCCGGCGTCAGCGCGTCCGGCAGCGGGCGCCGCGGGGTGACCCGCCCTGCACGCTCCCTGATCGGCAGGACGCTGCTCATTTCTCGGCCTCCGGCGGGAACAGCCCGCCGGGGCGACCGTTGCCGTCCCAGTTCAGCAGGTTGACGCGGCCCGGTGTCGATGGGCGGTCGGCGGTCTGCCGGTCGGCCAGCACGTGGAAGTTCTCCACCGCCACCGGGGTGAGCCGGCCACTGTTCTCGCCGAACGGTCCGGCGCCGCCCATGCCGGGGCCGTCCTCGTAGTCCAGCGAGCACGCCATCTCCTCCAGCTCGTGCGCCCGCTCGGCATGTGCGGCCGGGATCACGTAGCGCTCCTCGTACTTGGCGATCGCCAGCAGCCGGTACATCTCCTCGATCTCCGCGCCGGTCATGCCCACGGCGTTCGCGATCCGCTCGTCGCGCTCGTCGTCGAGGTTCACTCCGCGCATGTACGACCGCATCGCCGCGAGCTTGCGCAGGGAGGCGTCAACGGGCTTCACATCCCCGGCGGTGAACATCTCGGCGAGGTACCCGATCGGGATCCGCAGCTTGTCGATCGCGGCGAACAGGGTCCGCGCGTCCTCCCCGTCGTTGCCCGATCCGCTCACCACGTCGACCACGGGCGACAGCGGCGGGATGTACCAGACCATCGGCATCGTCCGGTACTCGGGGTGCAGCGGCAGCGCCACCCGGTACTTCTGGATGAGCCGGTAGATGGGGCTGCGCTGCGCCGCCTCGATCCAGTCCTCGGGGATGCCGTCCCGCCGCGCGGCCTCGACGACGGCGGGGTCGTTGGGGTCGAGGATGATCGAGCGCTGCGCATCGAGCAGTTCGTGCTCGTCCTCCACCGCCGCCGCCTCGGCGACGCGGTCCACGTCGTACAGCACGAGGCCGAGGTAGCGCAGCCGTCCGACGCAGGTCTCGGAGCACACCGTGGGAAGCCCGACCTCGATGCGCGGGTAGCACATGGTGCACTTCTCGGCCTTGCCGGTCTTGTGGTTGAAGTACACCTTCTTGTACGGGCAGCCCGACACGCACATGCGCCAGCCGCGGCAGGCGTCCTGATCCACGAGGACGATGCCGTCCTCCTCGCGCTTGTACATCGCGCCGGAGGGGCACGAGGCCACGCACGAGGGGTTCAGGCAGTGCTCGCAGATGCGCGGCAGGTAGAACATGAACGCCTTCTGGAACTCGGCCTCGACCTGCTCGCTCATCTTCTGCAGGATCGGGTCCTCGTGCATGGTCTCGAGCGATCCGCCGAGGTCGTCGTCCCAGTTGGCCGACCACGAGATCTTCATGTCCTTGCCCGTGATGAGGCTCTTCGGCCGCGCGACGGGGGTGTGCTCGCCGCTCGGGGAGTTCACGAGCATGTCGTAGTCGTACGTCCACGGCTCGTAGTAGTCGTCCATGCCCGGCAGCTTCGGGTTAGAGAAGATCCGCGCGAGCTTCGCGAGCCGCCCGCCGCTGCGCAGCCGCAGCCGCCCGCGCCTGTCGCGGACCCAGCCGCCGCCCCACTTCTCCTGGTCCTGATAGCCGCGGGGATAGCCGACGCCCGGCCGGGTCTCCACGTTGTTGAACCAGACGTACTCCATGCCGGTGCGGTTGGTCCACGCCTGCTTGCACGTGACCGAGCACGTGTGACACCCGATGCACTTGTCGAGGTTCATCACCATCGACATCTGCGCCATGACCTTCATCGGTACCGCACCTCCTGATCGCGGCGGCGGATCGTGGTGACCTCGTCGCGCTGGTTGCCCGTCGGCCCCAGGTAGTTGAACGCCCACGCCAGCTGCGCGTACCCGCCGATGAGGTGGCTGGGCTTGAGCAGGATGCGCGTGAGCGAGTTGTGGATGCCGCCGCGCTGACCGCTGACCTCGGAGATCGGCACATCGACCGTTCGATCCTTCGCGTGGTACATGTACACGGTGCCCTCGGGCATACGGTGCGACACGTTCGCCCTGGCGACGACCACGCCGTTGCGGTTGTACGACTCGATCCAGTCGTTGTCCCGCACCCCGATCTTCTCCGCGTCCTGCGGACTCATCCAGATCGTGGGTCCGCCGCGGGAGAGCGACAGCATGAACAGGTTGTCCTGGTACTCCGAGTGGATCGACCACTTCGAGTGCGGCGTCAGGTAGCGCACGTGCACCTCGGCGGCGCTGCTCGTGCCCGGCACGACGTCGTCGAAGAGCCGGTGCATGTCGAGCGGAGGACGGTACACCGGCAGCGCCTCGCCCAGCTCGTCCATCCAGTCGTGGTCGAGGTAGAAGTGCTGACGCCCGGTGAGGGTGTGCCAGGGCTTGAGGTGCTCGACGTTGATCGCGAACGCGGTGTACCGTCGGCCGCCGTGCTCCGACCCCGACCACTCCGGAGACGTGATCACGCTGCGCGGCTGCAGCGAGACGTCCGCGAACGTGAGCCGCGTGCCCTCGTGCTCGTCCGCGAGGAAGGCCATCTCCTGCCCGGTGTGCTTCTCGAGCGCGTGGAAGCCCTGCACCGCGAGCCGGCCGTTGCTGGTGCCGGAGAACGCGAGGATCATCTCGCACGCCCGCCGATCCGTGTCCAGGCGCACCGAGCCCGTGTACGGCCCGGCCGCGACCACCCCGTTCACCCGCTTCAGCTTCTCGATCTCGGGTTCCGCGCGATAGGTGATGCCCTTCGTGGTCATCCCAAGCTTCTGGGTCAGCGGACCCAGCGCCTTCCACCGTTCGTAGAGGTTCGGGTAGTCCCGCTCGACCACGGCCAGCTTCGGCATCGTCACCCCTGGCACCCGCGGCAGGTCCTGCACCCGGCCGTGCGGCGTGGCCATCACGTCCGGGGTGTCGTGCTGCAGCGGCGTGGCGACGAGATCGTGCCGCACCCCCAGGTGGGTGCGCGCCATGGCGCTGAACTTCTCCGCCAGCAGGCCGAACGCGTCGAAGTCGGTCTTCGTCTGCCACGGCGGGGCGATCGCCGGATTGAACGCGTGGATGAACGGGTGCATGTCGGTCGAGGAGAGATCGTGCTTCTCGTACCAGGTGGCCGCGGGGAGCACGATGTCGCTGAACAGCGTGGTGCTCGTCATGCGGAAATCGGCCGTCATCAGCAGGTCGAGCTTGCCCTCGGGCGCCTTCTCCCGCCATGTCATCGTCGCCGGGCGCGAGCCGGGCGCCGCCTCCTCCGCGCGGATCGCGGCATCCGTGCCCAGCAGGTGCTTCAGGAAGTACTCGTTGCCCTTGCCGGAGGAGCCGAGGATGTTCGCCCGCCACACCAGCACGATGCGCGGGAAGTTCGCCGGCGCGTCCGGATCCTCCACCGCGAAACGCAGAGTCCCGTCGTCCAGGCTGTCGACCACGTGCTGCGCGGGCTCCTTGCCGTGGGCGGCCGCCTCGTCGCACAGGTCGAGCGGGTTGCGGTCGAACGTCGGATAGCTCGGCATCCAGCCGCGCTGCACGGACTCCACGAGACAGTCCGCGGTGGTGCGTCCCGCGAACCGCCCGGTGCCGAGCGGCGAGGCGAGCTGATCGGCCGGGAGTCCGTCGTAGCGCCACTGATCCGTCGCGAGGTACCAGAACGCCGTGCCGATCGTGTGCCGCGGAGGGCGGCCCCAGTCGGCCGCCGCCGCATACTGCTGGTAGCCCGTGATCGGGCGCACCTTCTCCTGCCCGACGTAGTGCGCCCAGCCGCCGCCGTTCACGCCCTGGCAGCCGGTCATCGTGGTGAGCGCCAGGAACGTGCGGTAGATCGTGTCGGAGTGGAACCAGTGGTTGGTGCCCGCGCCCATCAGGATCATCGACCGGCCGCCCGAGCGCTCAGCGTTGTCCGCGAACTCCCGCGCGATGCGCAGAGCCTGCGCTGCGGGCACCGCGGTGTGCTCCTCCTGCCAGGCCGGGGTGCCGGGGGTGCCCGCATCGTCGTAGCCCTCCGGCCACTCCCCCGGCAGGCCATCGCGCCCGACACCGTACTGCGCCAGCATCAGGTCGAACACCGTGGTGACCGCCCTTCCGGCGACCGTGCGCACTGGCACTCCGCGGACGACGACGCCGGACCCGCCCGCGTGCTCCTGCCCGGGCTGCGGGTCGAGGTCGAAGCGCGGCAGCCGCACCTCCGCCGACTCCGAGGTTCCGGGCAGGTCGGCGATCGACAGCGGCGGAACGACGCCCTCCAGGTCGAGGTTCCACTTCCCCTCGTCCTCCGGCGTG
Organism: Microbacterium sp. p3-SID336; assembly: GCF_025143365.1. GTDB lineage: Bacteria > Actinomycetota > Actinomycetes > Actinomycetales > Microbacteriaceae > Microbacterium. The sequence continues at coordinate 40,443 of NZ_JALXPE010000027.1, forward strand.
AAGCGGTGGCCGAGCGAGCCGTTCGGCACGACCGGCTTCCCGGACGCATCCAGCAGCACCGGCTTGAACTCGGCCCGCGGCTGCGCGGCGGTGTCGCCCTCCAGGTCGGACGCGGTGAGGAACTTGCCAGGCACGAGTCCCCCGTCCCGCTCCTCCAGCGCCACGAGGAACGGCGCGTCGGTGTACCGCCGCATGTACTCCTCGAACCTCGGCGTGCGCTTCTCGACGAAGTGCTCGCGGAGGATGACGTGGCCCATCGCGAGCGCGAGCGCGGCATCGGTCCCGGGGTGCGGGGCGACCCACTCGTCGGCGAACTTCGTGTTGTCGGTGTAGTCGGGTGAGACCGTGACGACCTTCTGACCGCGATACCGGGCCTCGGCCATGAAGTGCGCGTCGGGGGTTCGGGTGACCGGTACGTTCGAGCCCCACATGATGAGGTAGCCCGCGTTCCACCAGTCGGCGGACTCCGGCACGTCGGTCTGGTCGCCGAACACCTGCGGGCTGGCGACAGGGAGGTCGGCGTACCAGTCGTAGAAGGACAGCATCGTGCCGCCCAGCAGGTTCAGGAAGCGGGAGCCGGCGCCGTGCGACACCATCGACATGGCGGGGATCGGCGAGAAGCCGGCGACGCGGTCGGGACCGTAGAACTTGACGGTGTGCACATGCGCGGCCGCGGCGATCTCGATCACCTCGTCCCACGTGGTGCGGATCAGGCCGCCCTTCCCCCGCACCCGCTTGTAGGCGGCGGCCTTCTCCGGATTCTCGACGATGGACGCCCAGGCGTCGACCGGGTCGGCGTGGATCGCCCGCGCCTCGCGGTACAGCCGGGCCAGCGTGTCGCGGATGTACGGGTAGCGCACCCGGGTCGGCGAGTACGTGTACCAGCTGAAGGCCGCTCCGCGCGGGCAGCCCCGCGGCTCGTACTCCGGGGAGTCGGGCCCGATCGACGGGTAGTCCGTCTGCTGCGCCTCCCACGTGATGATGCCGTCCTTGACGTACACCTTCCACGAGCACGAGCCGGTGCAGTTCACCCCGTGGGTCGAGCGGACGACCTTGTCGTGCGACCAGCGGTCGCGGTAGAACGCATCCCCCGCGCGCCCGCCGTCGAGGAACAGGGACCGGAGGTCGGGCGACACCTCCCCGGGGCGCAGGAACCGTCCCAGATTGAGCAGGCCATCGGCGAGGGCGCCGTCGGTCGCAGGCGGGCTGTCGGTTCGGCTGCCAGGGGTCACGGCTGCTCCTTCACGAGGCTTTTGACTCAGCATCCTTTCTCCGGGTCCGAGGGCGCACAAGGGTACGCCGGGGTAAATCACCAGGGCGGAATTAGCACGGGTGATGGTGCCTCGCGCGGCCGGACGCGAAGCTACTCTCAACGCACGAAGGAGGCTTCACCCATGACTTCTGCTGCTCCCGCCACGACCGCCACCGCCCAGGACGACCTCCGCGGCGGCATCGTCCAGGTCGTCCTCGCGACGCTCGCCTCCACGGTCGGCTTCTGGGCGTGGATGGCGATCTCGCCGCTGCAGAAGCTCTACGCCACGCAGATCGGGCTCGACGAGGGGCAGATCTCCCTGATGCTCGCCACCCCCGTGCTGGTGGGAGCGCTCGGTCGCATCGTCGTGGGCGCCATGACCGACCGCTTCGGCGGGCGCAAGATGTTCACGTTCGTCCTGGTCACCTCGGTGCCGGCCGTGCTCCTGGTCGCTCTGGCCGGACAGATCGGCAGCTTCCCGCTGCTGCTCGTGGCCGGCTTCTACCTCGGCGTCGCCGGCACGATCTTCGCCGTCGGCATCCCCTTCTCCAGCGCCTGGTACCCGCCGTCGCGCCGAGGCTTCGCGAACGGCGTCTTCGGCATGGGCATGATCGGCACCGCGATCTCGGCGTTCTTCACGCCGCGCCTGGTGGAGGCCATCGGCTACCTGCCCACGCACCTGCTGATCGCCGGAGTGCTCACCGCCTTCGCCGCGATGTCCTGGCTGCTGCTGCGCGACTCCCCGGCCTGGCGACCGAACACCGACCGCTTCGTCCCGAAGGTCGTGGGGGCGCTCAAGCTCGCGGTGACCTGGGAGATGGCCTTCCTCTACGGCATCGTGTTCGGCGGCTTCGTCGCGTTCTCGACCTTCCTGCCCAAGTACCTCACGACGATCTACCCGGACGACGTCGACGTGGTCGGCGCCGGGACCCGCACGGCGCTGTTCGCGGCCGCGGCGGTGGTCGCACGCCCCATCGGCGGTGTGCTCGCCGACCGGTTCGGCCCCAAGGTCATCGCGCTGATCTCGCTCGGCGGCATCGTCTCGCTCGCCTACATCGTCGGCCAGCAGCCGCCGGAGGGCATCGTCACCGGCGCGACGTTCATCATGATGGCGGCCGCCATGGGCCTCGGCATGGGCGCCGTGTTCGCCTGGATCGGCCCGTCGACGCCCCCGGAGAAGGTGGGCTCGGTCAGCGGCATCGTCGCGGCGGCCGGCGGGCTGGGCGGCTACTTCCCCCCGCTCGTCATGGGCGCGACCTACAATGCCGACACCAACTCGTATTCGCTCGGCCTCTGGCTGCTCGTGTTCGTCGGCGCGTTCGCGCTGGTGGTCGCCGGGATGCTCCGCGACGTCGGAGGGCGTCGCAACGGAGGGAAGGCATGACATGACGGCAGTGGCCGTGCAGATCGGACGCCGCAGGCCCGTGGCCACGGCGCCCGCCTCGCACGGTCCGCTGCTCGACACGCACGGCCGCGTGCACCGCGACCTGCGCATCTCCCTCACCGACCGGTGTTCGCTGCGCTGCACGTACTGCATGCCCGAGCAGGGCAACGAGTGGCTCGCGCGCACCTCCATCCTCACGCTCGACGAGATCGAGCGGGTGGCGCGCGTCGCCGCCGCGGCGGGCATTACCACCTTCCGGCTCACGGGCGGAGAGCCGCTGCTGCGCCCGGACCTGGTCGAGGTCGTCCGACGGCTGAGCGCGATCGACGAGGGTCACGGTCCCGTGCAGGTGGCCATGACCACGAACGGCATCCGCCTGGCGGAGCAGCTCGACGCGCTCGTCGCGGCAGGTCTCGCACGCGTGAACATCTCGCTCGACACGCTGCGCCGCGACCGGTTCGCCGCCCTCACCCGCCGCGACCGCCTGGACGACGTGCGGCGGGGCATCGAAGCCGCCCGTGACTCGGGTCTGCGACCGCTCAAGCTCAACGCGGTCGCGATGCGGGGCGTGAACGAGGACGAGTTGTGCGACCTGGTGGAGTTCGCGCTCGCGCACGACGCCGAGCTGCGCTTCATCGAGCAGATGCCGCTCGATGCGGGTCACACGTGGGATCGCGCGCGGATGGTGACACGCGAGGAGATCCTGCACGCGCTGGCGGAGCGCTGGAGCCTCACGGCGGTGCCAGGGCGCGGCGGCGCCCCGGCCGAGCGCTGGCGGCTGGACGGCGGCCCCGCCACGGTCGGCGTGATCGCCTCCGTCACCGCCCCGTTCTGCGGAGACTGCGACCGGCTGCGCCTGACGGCCGACGGGCAGCTGCGCAACTGTCTGTTCTCCACGGACGAATACGACCTGCTGCCCATGCTCCGCGACTCGACGCGGACGGACGCCGACCTCGAGGCCGTGCTGCGGAACTGCGTCTGGGCGAAGCTGCCTGGCCACGCGATCGACGACCCCGGCTTCCTGCAGCCCGACCGCGGCATGAACGCGATCGGCGGCTGACTCAGCGCGTGCGACCGGCCTCGATGTGCACCACACGATCGATCGTGCCCGCGGGCGGCGCCACGTGCGAGATGAGCAGCACGGACTGATCGCCCGCAGCCCCCAGCAGGTCGCGCAGCAGCGCGTCGGACGCCTCCGGGTCCACCCCGGCCGTCGGCTCGTCGAGGACCAGCACCGGGAACCCCCGCAGCAGCGCGCGAGCCAACGCGATCCGCTGCGCCTGACCGCCGGACACCAGCGCGCCGCGGTCGCCGACCCTGGCGTCGAGGCCCCCGCGCTCGCGCACCCAGGCCCCGAGCCCGACACGGTCGAGCACGGCCAGCAGCTCGTCGTCGGTCGCGGTGTCGCGTGCGAACAGCAGGTTCTGGCGCACGTCCTCGTCGAACAGCTGCGGCTGCTGCTCGCAGAGGCCGATCACGCGCCGCAGCGCCGGTCCGGACAGGGCGCTCGCGTCGTGGTCGCCCACCCGGTACTCCCCCTCCACCCGCAGGAAGCCGACGAGCGCGGCGGCCAGCGAGCTCTTGCCCGCACCGCTCGGCCCCGTCACCAGGACCCGCTCGCCGGGCCCCACGGCCAGGTCGACGCCCGCGAGTGCCGTGGCCCCGCCCAGCCACGCGGCTCGGACATCGCGCAGCGAGAGGGAGGGCGTGCCGGCGATCTCGACCTCGTCGCCCGCATCGGCGCGCAGCTCGGGCGGCATGCGCACCGGCAGCACGTCGACGATGCGCTCGGCGCTCGCGCGCACGCTCCGCCACGACGCCGCCGCCACCGGCACCGCCCCGAAGATCTCGAACACCACCATCGGCACGAGCACGGCCACCGCCAGCCAGGGAGCGTCGATCGCGCCGGTCGCGAGCCCGGGAGAGGCGGCGGCCAGCGCCCACACCGAGGCCGCCCCCGCGAGGAACGACACGGCGCCGGCCGCGACAGCCTGCGCCAGCGAGGCCCTGGTCACCACGCGCCGCAGAGCAGCATCCGCCTGCCGGATGCGCTCGCGCGCCGCCTGCTCCGCCCCGAAGGCGAGCAGCACGTCCAGGCTGCCGAAGTAGTCGACCAGCGCCGCAGACACTTCGGCCCGCCGCGCGGACACGGCGGCTTCGGCGCGCGAGCCGAAGACCCAGCCGAGCCCGACCGCCGCGACCGCCGCCAGCAACAGGCACACCGCGAGCGTGAGAGCCGCCACCGGTGACACGAACAGCAGGAAGCCCACGGCCCCGAGCGCGACGACGGCCGAGACCGCGAGCGGCTGCACGACGCGCAGGGGCAGGTTCTGCAGGTTCTCGACATCGTCCACCAGGGCCGCGAGCACCTGCCCGCGGTCGGTGGCGCCGAGCCCGGCCGGCGAGAGCGGGATCAGCCGCCTGACCATGTCGGAGCGCGTGGCGGCGAGCTGCCGCAGGGCGGCATCGTGTCCGCTCAACCGCTCGAGGTAGCGGGTGACCGCCCGCGTGACGGCGAAGAAGCGGACGCCCACGACGGCGATCGACAGGGGCACGAGCGAGTCGACGATCGAGGCGCTGACGATCAGCCAGCCGCTCACGGCGAGCAGGCTCACGGCGGCGGCGGCCGACAGCACGCCCCACACCAGTCCGGGCAGGAAGCGGCGCACCGGCGGCTGCGCGAGCCGCAGGACATCGCGGACCCGCTGCCCTCTCGTCACGTCGCTCATGCGGGCACCCCCAGGTCGACGATGCGGTCGGCGATGTCGCGGGCGGTACGGCGATGCGAGACGAGGAGGACCATGGCCCCGGAGTCCGCGCGCTCGCGCAGCGACCGCCAAAGCCGCGCCTCGGTCTCCGGGTCGAGCGCGCTCGACGGCTCGTCCAGCGCGAGCACGGCGTGCGGGGCACGGCTGTGCCGGTAGAGGGCACGGGCCACGGCCACGCGTTGCGCCTGCCCCCCGGAGAGGCCACTGCCCTGCACGCCCAGCGGCCGGTCGGGCTCGACCCCCTCCGCGCACGCCGCGGTGAGCGCCGCACGCACCAGCGCCGCATCGGGGTCTTGGTCGCCGAGCGCGACGTTGGCGGCGACGGTCCCCCGGATGAGCCCGGGGGCCTGCCCTGCCCACGCCAGCCACTCGGACGGGGCGAGTCCCCGCACGTCCCGCCCTCCCCACGCGGCCTCACCCGTGAACGGCACGGCTCCGCGCAGCGCCGCCAGCAGGCTCGACTTGCCCGATCCGCTCGGCCCCTCGATCAGGGTGATGCTGCCCGGCTCGGCCGTGAACGAGACCGGTGGAAGCTCGCGGACGCGGAGGCCGTCCACCACGAGCAGCCCGTCCGGCGTTCGCAACTCAGGAGAAGCACCGCCGGCTCCGCCGGAAAGCGCGCGGGATCGGCTCGAAGACGCGGGAACTCCTGCGTTGTGAACCTCCGCGCCCCGGTCCTGCGCGGCGTCCAGCACCGCGAACACATCCTCGGTGGCCGCGACCCCCTCGGCCGCCGCGTGGAACTGCACCCCCACCTGGCGGATGGGGAGGAAGGCCTCGGGTGCGAGCAGCAGCACGAACAGCCCCACCTCGAGGCTCAGGTCGCCGGAGAGCAGCCGGAACCCCACACCCACCGCGATCAGCGCCACCGCGAGCGACGACAGCAGCTCCATCGCGAATCCGGAGAGGAACGAGAAGCGCAGCACCTTCATGGTCTCGCGGCGGTAGTCGTCCGCCGTGGCCTCGATGCGGTCGGCCGCGCGGCGGTCCCGGCCGAACAGGCGCAGCGTGGACAGGCCCTGGACGGTGTCGGCGAAGCGCGCGGCGAGGCGCTGGAGCGTCTGCCACTGCCGCTTCTGGACGGTGCGGGTGGCCATGCCGATCAGGATCAGGAACAGCGGAATGAGCGGCAGCGTGATGATCGCGGTCAGTCCGCTCGGCCAGTCCTGCCACCACATGACCGCGACGAGCACGGGCGTCGCGATCACGGTGAGCACGAGCTGCGGGATGTAGCGCGCGAAGTAGGCGTCGAGCGCCTCCAGCCCGTGCCCGGCGGTGACCGCGATCTCGGTCTGGTTCCGCTGGGCCAGCCACCCCGGGCCGAGCCGCCCGACCGCGGCGACCAGGGCGGCCCGCAGCTGCACCCCGGTGCGGGCGGCGGCGCGGGTGCCCGCAGCATCGGACGCGGCGATTAGCAGCCCGCGCAACAGCGCCGCCAGCAGCAGCCACAGCAGGAAGGCGGACACGTCGCGTCCCGCGATCGCGCCGACCACGGCCTGCGTCAGCAGCCAGGCGAACGCGATCGTCATGCCGGTCTGCACGACCCCGATCAACGCGGATGCCGCGAGGAAGCCCCTCGCGGCAGCCGCGTATCTCAGCAGTCTCGGGTCGACCGGCTTCATGCGTGCGCCGGGGCCCCCTCGATGGAGCGGCGGGTGACGCGCTTGCGGAACACCCAGTAGGTCCACGTCTGGTACGCGATCACGAGCGGCAGGGCGATCAGCGCGGTCCAGCTCATGATCTGCAGCGTATACGGGGTGCTGCTCGCGTTCGCGATCGTGAGGCTGTAGGCCGGGTCGATGGTCGACGGCATCACGTAGGGGAACAGCGCGGCGAACAGCATGGTCACCGCCGACATCACGGTGACGACGCCCGCCGCGAACGCCTTTCCGTCCCGTCCGCGCAGTGACAGGGCCACCGCGCTGAGCAGCGACACCGCGGCCACGGCGCCGGCGCCGATCACAAGCCACAGCAGCGGCGCCTCACGACCGGAGGCGATCAGCACGGTCCACAGCACGGTCGCGGCGGCCGCGATCACGGTCGGCAGCGCGGCGCGGGCGGCGAGCTTCCTGGCGTCCTCGTGCACCTGGCCGTCGGTCTTCAGCGCGACGAACAGCACGCCGTGCAGGAAGAACAGCAGCAGCGTCGTCACGCCGACGAGCAGCGCGTACGGGTTGAGCAGGGAGAACAGGCCGCCGACGTAGATGTGGTTCTCGTCGATCGCGACGCCCTGCACGATGTTGCCGAACGCGACGCCCCAGAGCAGCGCGGGGACGACGGAGCCGATCACGATCATCCGGTCGAAGCCCTGCTTCCACTTCCGGCTCTCCCGCTGGTGACGGTATTCGAACGAGACGCCGCGCAGGATGAGCGCGAGCAGGATGAGCAGCAGCGGCAGGTAGAAGCCGCTGAACAGCGTCGCGTACCACTCGGGGAACGAGGCGAACAGCGAGGCGCCGGCCACGATGACCCAGGTCTCGTTGAGGTCCCACACGGGGCCGATGGTGTTGATGACCTGGCGGCGCGACACGTCGTTCTTGCCGAGGAACGGCAGCGACATCCCGACGCCGAAGTCGAAGCCGTCCAGGACGAAGTACCCCACGAAGAGGAAGGCGACGATCCAGAACCAGAGCGTTGCGAGATCCATGATGCTCCTTCCTCTCAGTACACGACCGACGGCAGCTGGGCCGTCTCCTCATGGGGCTGCTCGTCCGTGTCCGGCCCCTTCTGGGCGGCCTTCACGATCAGCCGGACCTCGACCACGGCGAGCGCGGCGTAGATGGCGGTGAAGGAGATCAGCGAGATCAGCACCTCGACGCCCGTCACGCCCGGCGAGACGCCGTCGCGGGTGGACATCAGCCCGAACACGATCCACGGCTGCCGACCCATCTCCGTGAACACCCAGCCCATGATGTTGGCGGCGAGCGCGAGCGGGAACGACCAGATGGCGAGCTTCCACATCCATGGCGCCGGTGCCTTCTTGGCGTTCTTGCGGGTCAGCCACAGACCGACGACGGCGACGAGCGCAGCGGCCATGCCGAGGCCGATCATCCAGCGGAACGACCAGTACGTGATCCAGAGGACCGGGGCGAAGTCAGTGAGGCCGGTGCTCGCGTAGGTCTGGGCGTATTCCGCGTTCAGGTCGTTGATGCCGTGCACGCAGGCGTCAAGCGTGTGCGTGGACAGCAGCGACAGCAGGTAGGGCACCCGGATGGAGAACAGCTCCGAGCTGCCGTCCGGCGTCCCCAGCGTGAAGAGGCTGAAGGAGGCGTCGGCGCCGCAGACGGTGTTGAACGTGGCCTCGGCCGCGGCCATCTTCATCGGCTGGGCGTCGTACATCGCCAGACCCAGCTGGTCACCCGTGAGCACGACTCCCGCGGTCGAGAAGATCATGGCCCAGAGGCCGAACTTCAGCGAGATGCGCATGGTGTCGAAGTGCTGTCCGCGGGCGAGGTGCCAGGCGGAGACCGAGATCACGACGCCGGCGGCGAACATGAGCGCACCGAAGATCGTGTGCGGGAAGGCGGCGAGCGCGACCGGGTTCGTCAGCAGCGCCCAGAAATCGGTGAGCTCGGCGCGATTGGTGACCTCGTTGTACGTGTAGCCGACCGGGTTCTGCATGAACGCGTTGGCCGCGATGATGAAGTACGCCGAGATGATGCTGCCGATCGACACGCACCAGATGGTGGCGAGGTGCAGCTTCTGCGGGAGCTTGTCCCAGCCGAAGATCCACAGCCCGATGAAGGTCGCCTCGAAGAAGAAGGCCAGCAGCCCCTCGAAGGCCAGCGGGGCGCCGAACACGTCGCCGACGAAGCGGGAGTAATCGGACCAGTTCATGCCGAACTGGAACTCCTGCACGATGCCGGTGACCACGCCCATCGCGAAGTTGATCAGGAAGATCTTCCCGAAGAAGCGGGTCAGGTGCAGGTACTGGACCTTGCCGGTGCGCACCCACGCGGTCTGGAAGATGGCGGCCACCATCGCCATGCCGATCGTGAGCGGCACGAACAGGTAGTGGTAGACCGTCGTGAGCCCGAACTGCCATCGGGCGAGAGCGAGCGGATCAAGCCATTCCATGCGTGATTCCCCTTCTGTCGAGCGAACGCGCGCTGGTGTCGCGCAGCTGCACCGTGCACTCCGCGGGGAGGTCGGCATCGCGCACGCACTCGGCTTCGAGCGGTCCTCCTGCGGCCGTCAGCACTCCCTGCATGAGCCCGAGGTGCACCTGGCAGAGCATCGGACGGTCTTCCGGCCGCCCCGCCGCGTGCGGGCACGGGCTGAGGTCGACCGTGAGAATCCGGTCGTCCACGACGGGCTCGAACCCGCTCTCCTCGAGGTGCTCGACCAGGGCGTCGAGCTGATACGTGGCGTCGCGGCCGAGCTCGGTGACGGCTCCCGGCAGCATGCTGCGGAGCAGGTCGCCGCGTCGTGCTGCGGCCTTGGCCTTGTCTCGTGCGACCGGGCTGGACGCCTCGGGCGCACCGGTCGCCGCGCGGTACAGCGTGCGCGGACGGCCCCGCGTGGTGCGGTGCTCCACGGTGGGGATGACGTAGCCGCCCTCGATCAGCCGCTGCAGGTGCTCACGCACCGTGTTGGGGTGCAGCGCGGTCTCCGCGCACAGCTCCCCGATCGAGAGCTCGCCACCTCCGCCGCTGCGACCGGCCTCGAAGAGCAGGTGCAGGATGCGCACCCGCGAGAAGCTGGAGATTGGTCCGCAGACGGACCCGCCGTTGGACATGACTCCATTATTCCGGCGTGACGGGGACGCATGGATAGTCCCGGCCGTGAATAATCACCTGGTCGATAGGGATGTCCGATCCCCCCGATAGCGTGGGGGCATGGCCACCCGAAAACCCGCTCCCCCCGCCTACGTGTGCACCGAGTGCGGCTGGACGACGGCGAAATGGGTCGGGCGCTGCGGCGAATGCCAGCAGTGGGGCACCGTGCAGGAGCAGGCCGCGCAGACCGGCATCCTCCGACGTGTGAGCGCCCTCGCGCCCACGGCCGATCGGGCCGCGCGGCCCATCACGCAGATCACGACGCAGGACGCTCCGCGGCGCACGAGCGGTGTCGGCGAGTTCGACCGCGTGCTCGGCGGCGGCATCGTGCCGGGCGCCGCGATCCTGCTCAGCGGGGAGCCGGGTGTCGGCAAGTCGACGCTGCTGCTCGAGGTCGCCGCGCAGGCCGCACGGTCCGGCCGCCGCGTGCTGTACGCGAGTGCCGAGGAGTCCCCCGCGCAGGTGCGACTGCGGGCCGAGCGCACCGGGGCACTGCACGACGAGCTGTACCTGGCCAGCGAGACCGACCTGGCGACCATCCTGGGCCACATCGACGCGGTGCAGCCGCAGCTGGTGATCGTGGACTCCGTGCAGACGGTGTCGTCGTCGCTGACCGACGGTGCGGCCGGACAGCCGAGCCAGGTGCGTGAGGTCGCCGCGACCCTCATCCGCGTCGCGAAGGAGCGCGACCTCCCGATCGTGATCGTCGGCCACGTCACGAAAGACGGCCAGGTGGCCGGACCGCGCGTGCTGGAGCACCTGGTCGACGTGGTGTGCCACTTCGAGGGCGACCGGCAGACGTCGCTGCGCTTCATCCGCGCCCTCAAGAACCGCTTCGGACCGACCGACGAGGTGGGCTGCTTCGAGATGACCGGCGACGGCATCGCCGAGGTGCCCGATCCCTCCGGTCTCTTCCTCTCGCAGGGTGCCACCGAGCCCGGCACCTGTGTCGCGATCTCGCTGGAGGGTCGCCGGGCGCTCCCGGTGGAGGTGCAGGCCCTCACGGTGCCCAGCAACGCCCCGAACCCGCGGCGCATCGTGCACGGGCTGGACTCGTCCCGGGTCGCGATGGTGCTCGCGATCCTGGAGCGTCGCGCCGGGGTGCCCACCGGCAGCCTCGACGTGTACGTGTCGACCGTGGGCGGCGTGCGCTTCACCGAGCCCGCGGCCGACCTCGCGATCGCGATCGCCGTGGCCGGTTCCATCCAGATGATCTCGGTGCCCCGCACGGTCGCCGCGGTCGGCGAGCTCAGCCTCGCCGGAGAGGTGCGCCCCGTGACCCAGGCGGCGCAGCGCCGGTCCGAGGCCGCGCGGCTCGGCTACGAGCAGGTCGTGGACGATCGATCGAAGACGCTGCGCGCGGCCCTCGGCGACGTGCGCTCCCGCAACGGCGCCCGCCGACCGGACCGCGACATCCCGCCGTTCTGACCGCCCGATCGCGCGGTCGGCTCAGGCGGCGGCGCGGTCGGCTCAGGCGTCGAGCGCCTTGAGCAGCTCGACCGGATCGGCCTGCATCGGGTGCGGCCCGGCGATGTCGAGGAAAACGGTCGTGATCGGGTGCGCGGAGAGGAAGGACCGCAGCCAGGCCGCGTCGTAGATGCCCACTCCTGGCGGGAGGTTGGCCGGCTTGTTCTTCGCGTCGCTGAAGAGCAGCAGCGCGAGGTCGCCCGAGTTCGGGTCGCGGTACGTCCACACCTCTCCACTGTCGAGAGGGTTGTCGCGCGCACCGGGCTTGATCAGCGGCACCACGGTCGTGCCATGGCGAAGAGCCAGCGCGACGGCGGCGACGTCCTGCTTCTCCAGCGCCACAGCCAGCGCCTCGGACCGGAAGTCCTCCGGTGCGGGCTTCTTCTTCGCGGACTTCGCCTTCTTCCCAGCCATGTCTCCAGCTTAGGCATCGGCGCGCCGTGCGGCGCCCGCCCAGGGGGCGGAGCGGGCCGGACATGATTGGGGCCCTCTCGAGTCCTCCATTGGGGACTGGGGTACTCGAGAGGGCCCTCGGACTCTCGAGCGGCGATGTCGAAGCGCTGGGGACGCTGTAGTTCGACGCCACTGGGGATGGCTTGTGCCGCATAGGCGGAGAGTCATGTCTATGGTATCCCAAAGAACCACTCCTGTCAGCACATGTTGCCCCTCCCGGGCATGTCGCCGCTTTTCGGAGCGGGCGCTGCCGAAGACCCCGCGATCCGAAGCACGGCGGCAGGAAGACCTCGAAAGCCGAGGCCGGTCAGTACAGCAGGAACTGTGCCGTGCCGGTGCTCGGGAAGCCCCCGATCGACACCGCCACGTGGTACGAGGCACCGCCCCCGGGGGCGCGCTGACGATTCTCCTGCGCGCAGGTCTCCACGCTCGACCGCGTGCGATCCCAGGTCACCGGCTGCTTGCTCACCACGGTCGACCCGGCCGTGAGCGTGGCGATCATGCTGCTCGGGTTCTCCTGACAGTCGGTCGAGCGCCACCACACGTCCGCACCGCTGGACACCGTGAACACCTGGGTGCTGGACCCCACGTCCATCGTGCAGTCCGTCGCGCCCTTGTTCGTGAGCGAGATCGACAGCTGCGGGTTGACGCCCGCCGCGTAGCTGTCGGCGTCGGTGACCGCCGTCACCTCGATGTCCTTCGCCTCACAGGCCACGATCGCCGGCGTCGCGGGGGCGGTGGGCGTGACGTCGGGCGTGGGCGAGCCCGTGACGGGCGGCGCCGTGGCCGTGGTGCTCGCGGACGAGGTGGGTGCCGGGCTCTCCCCCGCCGTCGCCCACGGCCGTGCGATCAGCAGCCACACCGCGATGCCGATGACGGCGACCACCAGGATCAGCGCGAGGAGCACCGCCAGGCGCCGACGACGATAGACGGCGGCGGAGGGACGGGGCATACGTCCAGGTTAAGCGATCCGCGGTCGCGAGCCTGGGAGGGCGCGGCGCGGTGCCGTGCGTCAGAGGACCTTGAGCATGCGGGTGTTGCCGAGGGTGTTCGGCTTGACGTGCGCCAGGTCGAGGAACTCCTCGACACCCGCGTCTCCACTGCGCAGCAGCTGCGAGTACACGTCAGGGTCGACGACCTGCTCGCCGATCGCCGTATAGCCCCGGCGCCCGAAGAACTCGACCTCGAACGTGAGGCAGAACAGCCGCGACAGTCCGAGGGCGTGCGCGTTCTCCTCGAGCCGGTCGACGATGGCCCGGCCCACCCCGCGCTGCAGCCAGTCCTCGCGGACGAGAAGCGTGCGCACCTCGCCCAGGTCCTCCCAGATGACGTGCAACGCGCCGCAGCCGATCAGCTCGCCGTCGGCCTCCGCGACCACGAACTCCTGCACGGCGCCGTAGAGCACCGCCAGGTCCTTGCCGAGCAGGATGCGCTGCTCCACCATCGGCTGCAGGAGGTTCCGGATGCTCACGATGTCGGCGCTGCGCGCCGGCCGGACGATGTACTCGGTCACCCGACCAGCCTAGGGCGATGCTCGCCGAGCGGACCCTGGACACGGAG